>JAVXWK010000249.1:0-7363 GCA_032230575.1 Pseudonocardiales bacterium
AACGTGTCCGCGGCGATGACGACGCGAAGCGCGCTGGAGGTGTTCACGAGAAGCTCCGTTCGGATGTTTTCACGAGGTTGACGAGCAAGTGCGAACACGCCGGAAACGGCGGCGAGAGCGCAGGCGAACAGCGCGACACCGGTCAAAGGAGACAAATGCGCGGCTTCGCCGAGCAGGAAGGCGCCGAGGCCGACCGCGACCAGCGGGTCCACCACGGTCAGGCAGGCGACGGCGAGATGAGGGGGCCCGCCGGCGTAGGCGTGCTGGACCAGCCAGCCGCCGACGGCGAGCGAGAGGGCGATGCCGAGCACGGACGCGAGGTGGCTCAGTCCGAACCCGCCTTGCTGCACCGACTGGCTCACGGCGCGCATGAGCACGGACACGTACCCGTACGCGACACCACCGGCCGATGCGAACGCCACGGCCCTGACGCGCGCGTTCGTTGTGAGGGCGGCAATGACTCCAGGGACGGCGATCGCGCCGATGACTATTAGGCCGGCCGTGAGCTCGGCGTCCGGTGCTACTTGGGTTGCGGTCGCACTGCCGGACGCGAGGAACACGAACGCACCGACGCCCACGGTCGTGATCAGGATCGCGGGCAGTTCGCGGAAACGGCGGTCCAGCAGCGCGGTCATCCCGATCGCGACCACACCGATCGGCTGGACGACCGTGAGCGGCGCCATGCCGAGCGCGATGGCGTGCACTCCGGCACCGGCGACGAGCAGGGCGAGGCCTGCCAGCCAGCGCGGCTGCCTGAGGACGCTGACCCGTGCCCCGGTCTCCGCGACCGCGTCGTGCTGCAGGCGGGCCGCGAGCGCGAAGCACACGGCGCCGAACACGGCGAGCGTGATAGCGAGCATGGTCATGTCGTGCGCCTCACCTGTAGGGCCGCGATGGCGAAGAGAAGTCCGTAAAGGGATGCGAACAAAACGCGTTCGGTCAGTCCGCGCGCCTCAAAACCGGCGAACGAAACGTGACTGACCAGAAAAGCCGCACTCGACACGCTCGCCGTTATTGCGACACCGAGAAGGGCCGGAAATTTCTTCGCGATGAGCACACCCGCCGCCGGCAGCGCCACGAACATGACCGCGCCCGCGTACCGGTGGACGTAGCCCGACACCGACGTCGGCGCGCCCGTCGGGTCGGTCGGGAAGATCGTCGACACGGTCAACCCCGCCGCCCAGGTGCCGATCAGCCACTGCGCTGACCTGCCTACACCGCGCAGGTTGACAGCGAGCAACATCGAAACGGCGGCGAGACTGAGTGACGTCGCGGCCAGCCACTCCGTGCCGTTGTGGACGAACACGTAGTCGCTGATCACGTCGGTGATCGGGTTGAGCTGCCCTGCTGACACCACATGCAGGTAGAAAATCGGGACCAGTGAGAACACCAGTCCCCAGATCACCAATCCCCGTCTGTCCGCCCCCTGTTCGAGCATGCCAAAAGTCTCTTGTGATCCCGGTGATCAACCAATGGGGAACTCCCCCGAGCGAACCCTGAGGTGTCCCTGAGTGCCCGGGGTAGGGACAGCCCCACCTTTTTCAGCCGTCCTTCAGCAAACGGGGCCCGCACGCGGGGCCCTTTCGTACTCTCCAGCCGCACGCGGGGCCCCCGCGTACCGTCCCGCCGCACGCGGGGAGCTTTCGTACTGTCTCGCCGCACGCGGGGACCCCGCGTACTGTCTCGGCGCACGCGGGGAGCTTTCGTACTGTGTCGCCGCACGCGGCGTCCCCGCGTGCGGCCAGGAAGGCGCGACCGCCTAGGCTGACCCTTCGTGAGCCCGAATCCCCAGCCTGCGGTGGAAGTGTCGGGGCTGGTCAAGAGGTACGGCTCGAAGACCGCCGTTGACGGCCTCGACCTCGTTCAGCAACCCGGCACCGTTCTCGCCCTGCTCGGGCCCAACGGCGCGGGCAAGACGACGACCGTCGAGATCTGCGAGGGCTTCCGCTCGGCCGACGACGGCACGGTGCGCGTGCTCGGTCTCGTGCCCGGTTCCGAGGCGTTGCGGCCGCGCATCGGCGTGATGCCGCAGGGCGGTGGCGGGTATCCCGGCATTCGCGCCCTGGAGATGCTGAACCTGGTGGCGGCCTGTGCGGCCAACCCGCTGGATCCGAAGTGGCTGATCGAGATCCTCGGGCTGAATGGCGCGACGAAAACCCCCTACAAGAGGTTGTCCGGCGGGCAGCAGCAGCGGTTGTCGCTGGCGTGCGCGTTGATCGGACGCCCCGAGCTGGTATTCCTGGACGAGCCGACCGCGGGCATGGACCCGCAGGCACGCCGTCTGGTGTGGGACCTCATCGCCGCGCTGAAAGACGACGGTGTGGCCGTACTGCTGACGACGCACCTCATGGACGAGGCCGAGGCACTGGCCGACAACGTAGTGATCATCGACCAGGGTCGTGTCGTGGCGCAGGGCTCGCCGTCGGAGCTGACCGCGAACCGAGCGGACGACCAGCAGCTGCGGTTCCGCGCCCGGCCGGGGCTCGACACGTCGTTGCTGTCCGCCGCACTGCCCGAGAAGCTCAAGGTGCGCGAGGCGACGCGCGGTCAGTACGTCGTGGAAGGCCTGATCGACCCGCAGGTCGTGTCGACCGTGACGTCGTGGTGCGCTCAGCAGGGGGTGCTGGCCGAGGAGCTGACCGTGGCCAAGCGCAGCCTCGAAGACGTTTTCCTGGAACTGACCGGCAGGGAGCTGCGTTCGTGACCACCTTCGCTCCCGGCACGTTCAAGCCCGCGCCCGGCCGCGGGTCGCTCCCGAAGATGCTGTTCGTGCACGCCCGCACCGAGGCGATGCTGACGTTGCGCAACGGCGAGCAGATCCTGCTGACGGTCATCATTCCGCTGGCATTGCTCATCGCTCTCAGCCTGATGTCGGTGATTCCGATGCCGGAACCGCGCGTGGGTTCGGCCACGGCGAGGATCTTCGCGCTGGCGATCATTTCCAGTGCGTTCACCGGGCAGGCCATCGCGCTCGGGTTCGACCGGCGTTACGGCGTGCTGAAGCGGCTTGCGGCATCGGCACTTCCCCGCTGGCTGCTCGTCGCCGGACGGGTCTGCGGCGCGCTCGTCGTGGCCGCGATCCAGGTCGCGTTGCTGGCGGTCACGGCGTTGATCCTGGGCTGGCGCTTCCCGCTCGCGGGGCTGCCGTGGGTCGTCATCCTGATCGTCCTGGGCACGCTGACGTTCGGTGCGCTCGGTGTGCTGCTCGGCGGGGCTCTGCGCGCGGAGATCGTGCTGGCGCTGGCGAACATCATCTGGTTCGTGCTGCTGATGGTCGGCGGTGTGGCGCTGAGCGTGCCCGTCGGGTTCGTGCACCTGCTGCCGTCCGCCGCGCTGGCTCAGGCGCTGGAAACCGCTGTGGTGCACGGCACCGCGCCAGGTGTGGGCCCGGTC
Source organism: Pseudonocardiales bacterium (assembly GCA_032230575.1). Classification (GTDB taxonomy): domain Bacteria; phylum Actinomycetota; class Actinomycetes; order Mycobacteriales; family Pseudonocardiaceae; genus Lentzea. The sequence continues at coordinate 3,394 of JAVXWK010000249.1, forward strand.
GCGGTACTTGTGGCCTGGGGCGTTGTCGCCGGGGCACTGGCGACCCGGACGACTCGCCTCACCTGACCCGGCCTACCATCAGGTCGTGTCCCGATTGACCGCATTCATCGTTCCGTTGCAACGCGCCCTTGCGATTGCCGCCATCATCGCGCAGGGCGGTATCGCGGTCACCGGGTCGATCGTGCGCGTCACCGGCTCCGGGCTCGGCTGCCCGACGTGGCCGGAGTGCGTCGAGGGCAGCATCGTCCCCGTCGAGCACCCGGACGTCGCCGCGCTGCACCAGTGGGTCGAGTTCGGCAACCGGACGCTGTTCGGCGTCATCGGCATCATCACCGGCCTTTGCCTCATCGCCGCGTGGCTGAACAAGCCGCGCCGTCGCCGGGTGATCGTGCTGGCCGCCGTTCAGGTCGGCGGTGTGCTCGCGCAGGCCGTCATCGGTGGCGCGACCGTCCGGCTCGGACTGGTGTGGTGGAGCGTGTCCGTCCACTTCATGGTCTCGATGGTGCTGGTGTGGTTCGCCGTGCTGCTGCTGCGTTCGCTGAGCGAGGGTGACGGACCGGCGCGCTGGCTCGTTCCCGCTGGGGCACGCGGACTTCAGGTCGTCATGGCGGTCGTGATGTACCTGCTGCTGATCGCGGGCACGTTCGTCACGGCGGCCGGCCCGCACGCGGGTGACTCAGCGACGCCGCGTCTCGGCATCAAGGTGGCGACGCTCGCGCAGCTGCACGCCGATCTGCTGTTCCTGTTCCTGGGCATGCTGATCGCGATGGGCTTCTTCGTCCGCAACCGCGCCTACTGGACGCTGGTCGGCGTGGTCGTCGCCCAAGGCGCGCTGGGCATGGTCCAGTACTTCACCGGCGTGCCCGAGGTGCTCGTGTCGCTGCACGTGCTCGGTGCGGGCGCGGTTGTCGTTGCCACGGCGACACTCTGGACTTCGAGCCGCGAGCGGACCGTCGAGGTCGCCGTTCCCGCCGAGGATCAGGCGCTCAGCAAGGCCTGAGCGTCCTGCTGGGAGTTGTGCCCGGCCCAGTTCGCCGGTGTCGAGTCGTAGTTCGCGTCCGTGATGGTCCTGTCGGCGCCCGCGTCGAGCAGGATCCGGATGATCCCCAGGTGGCCGCGTTCGGCCGCGAGATGCAAAGCAGTCACGCCCTCGCCGTGCATCGGACCGCCGAAACCCGTGCGCTGGTTGGGATTCGCGCCCAGGTCGAGCAACGTGCGGGTGGCGTTCTCCAGGCCGCACCACGCCGCCCACGCCAGCGCCGTGCCGCGGTAGACGTCCGCGTCGATCCTGGCGCCGCGCTTGAGCAGGTCGCCGAAGACCTCGACCCGGTCGTTGCGCGCGGCCCACGACAGCGCCTCGTCGAGCACCTCCTGCGGGTCGGCGGTCGGCCACCAGCGCGGGAAACCGCTGTGCGGCCGGTAGTAGCCGCGCTTGGCCTCGGGTTCGGTGGCGAGGTCGAGGTTGCCCAGGCCGGCCGCGGTGCGCAGGTTCGGCGGGTCGACTCCGAGCAGTTCCGCGACGTCCCTGTTGCCCCAGAACAACGCGACGGTGAGCGGAGTACCGCCCTCGCCGCGGGCTTCCAGGTCTGTGCGGGCTCCCGCGGTGAGCAGGATCTCCGCCATGTACCGGAGGTTCATGCAGGCGGCCTGGTGCAGCGCGGTCCAGCCGTGGACGTTCTGGTGGTCGACGTCCGCGCCGTCCTCCAGCAGCACCTGCACGAACCGCTCGTCGCAGGTGGCGGACGCGAGGCCGAGCAGGTCGTTCCCGTTGGTACCGCTGGCTTTCACGAGCCACGGGTCCCGCATCAGGATCGCCTTGAGCTCACCGAGGTTGCGCGTCTCGATCGCCTGGAACGCACGGGCGAACGGCCTGGGCCTGCGGATGTTGGCCTGGAGCGCCTTCCAGTCCTCACACCCGTGCGCGCGGGCGAGGACGTCGTGCGCGCCCTCCTCCGTCAGCGGCTCGCCGTCGAAGACCTCCAGCGCGCCCGGTGTCCCGTCCCACGCGGAGGCGAGCAGCCCTCTGGCTCGCTCCTCGTAGTACTCGATGTCATCGCGAAACGGGTGCCACATGGCACCACGCTACTTGGGCGAGGCGGGCCTGCGCTCCCACAAAGCGGGGAGTTCCTCTGAGAGCCAACCGTAGAGGTGGTCGACGGTCTTGAGCCTCATCGCGCGCTCCGGGTCGCCGCTGAGCAGCCGCATGCCGTCGTCCGTCAACGTCTGGACGCTGGCGATCGCGGTGAGCTTGCGCTGGATGAAGTCCGTCCAGGCCTTCTCGTTGATCCGGTACTCGGCCGCTTGGCGGCCGCGGCGGGTCCGTTTGGTCACCAGGCCGACGTTGACCAGGTACTTCAGGTTCGTGCTGATCGAGCCGCTGCTGGCCTCGAGCTCCTGGGACAACTCGGCGGCAGTGCGCTCGACCGGCTGGCAGATCAGCAGGTAGCCGAGGATGCGGCCGCCGATCAGCGGGATGCCCTCCTCGGCGAAGTGGGCCGCGAACCGCTCGATCCAGGCAGACAGCCGGGTTTCCCGTCCGACGCTCATCTCGGATGATCCCCTTCGGTCGACACTGAAATCATCGTAGCGATCTTGTCAACGACTCTCTTGTCATTCGAAGTCAATACGTTGACACTTGGTGCGCCGCCGCCCGAGACGAAGGGCTGGGTGTGCGGTGCGCGTTCTCAGATCCGTGGTCGCGCTGGTGATGGTCGCAGGCGTGGTGCCGGCGACCGCTCAGGCGGCCTCCTTGCAAGATCTTGGGCAGTACGAAGCCGAATCGGCGGTGATCTCGCGCGGCGTGGTGGAGTCGAACCACGCCGGCTTCACGGGGTCCGGATTTGTCAACTATGACAACGTCGCGGGTTCCTCCGTCGAGTTCACGGTGACGTCCGACGGCCCGCTGACCTTCCGGTACGCGAACGGCACGTCGGTGGACCGGCCGCTGGCCATCTCGGTCGACGGCAGCGCGCCTGTCACGGTGTCGTTCCCCGGCACCGGTGCGTGGACCACGTGGCGCACGCAGCAGGTGTCGCTGACCTTGCCCGCGGGCGGCGCGAAGGTCCGGGCCACGGCGACCACTGCGAACGGCGGGCCGAACCTCGACTCGCTGACCGTCGGATCGAGCGGGTTCGACTGGTCGGTGGCCGTGGTCGAGTCGACGATGGCCGCGAAGACGCCCGCACAGCTGGGCGGCTGGGGTTATCAGACCGGGCTGTACCTGTACGGGCAGTACCTCGTGTACCAGCGCACGCACGATCCCCCGTACCTCGCGTACATCAAGGCGTGGGTGGACCGGTTCGTCGACTCGTCCGGCAACATCTCGCAGAGCTTCAACAACCTCGACAGCATGCTTTCGGGGCGGTTGCTGGTGATCCTGCACCACGAGACCGGCCAGGCGAAGTATGAGAAGGCGGCCCGCAAGATCCGGACGCGGCTGAACACGTATCCGCGCACGTCCGACGGCGGGTTCTGGCACTCGACGTCGGAGTCGCGGCACAACCAGTTGTGGGCGGACGGCGTATTCATGCTGAACCCGTTCCTCGCCGAGTTCGGCGCGGAGTTCGGGGATTCCGCTTATGCCAACGAGGAAGCGGCGAAGCAGATCAACGTCTACGCGTCGCATCTGCAGCAGCCCAACGGGATTCTCAAGCACGCCTGGGATGAGTCCAAGTCGCAGCCGTGGGCCGACAAGACCACGGGCCTGGCGCCGGAGTACTGGTGCCGCGCCATGGGCTGGTGGGGCATGGCGTCGATCGACGTGCTGGAGAAGCTGCCCTCCGGTCACCCGCGCCGCGCTCAGATGATCACCGATCTGCGTGAGTACGCGGCGGGTGTGCGGTCCTATCAGGACTCTACCTCCGGACGCTGGTTCCAGGTGGTGGACAAGGGATCCCGCTCCGACAACTGGACCGAGACGTCCTGCTCGATGATGTTCACCTACGTCTTCTCGAAGGGTGTCCAGCGGGGT
>JAVXWK010000254.1:0-7141 GCA_032230575.1 Pseudonocardiales bacterium
GTTCCCGCAACGCCGGGTGGATGCCCGCGGGCATGCCGACGAACACCGTGGAGCGCACGGGTTTCGTGGCCTGGTCGAGCTGCCAGCGGATCGACCCGACGCGGTCGAGGACGTCCCGCGCGATCGGCAGCAACGCGGTGCCGGCGTCGGTCAGCGCGACGTGGTGGGTGCTGCGGTCGAACAGTCTGCGGCCCAGCTCGTGCTCGAGGTCCTTGATCCGCTGGCTCAGCGGGGAGGCGGCCATGTGCAGTTTCCGCGCGGCCGCAGAGAAGTTCAGCTCCTCCGCGACCGCGACGAAGTACCGGAGGTGCAGCAGTTCCACACGACCCAGACTAGAGGTCTTTGCGGATGCGCTCGGTCATCTGACCACCGAGTTCGAGGGTGAGCCCTCCGGCGACGTCGAGGCCCAGCTGTTCGGCGACGGCCCCGGCGTGCAGGTCCACAGCAGACTCGATCAGGTCGGCCAGCGTGTCGCAGGACGCCCTTCCCCGCCGCCACGCCAGCACGCAGGTCCCGGCCGCGAGCAGCGCGGACGGCCACCACGACAACGCCGGGACCAGGTACAACAGCCCCCACGCACACAAACGGGCGTCGTCGGCCAGTCGCGACCGCGCCGCCGACAGCTCGGTGCGCACACCGTCAGGGACGACCAGCCAGAGCCGCGGCCAGAGCGAGCCGAGGTCGATGCCGTACGTCTCGTACACGCGCTCGCCGACCGCCCGCAGCCGGTCCGACATCCACAGTGGACGATCAGGCTCGACCGGGCAGACGCGATCACGTTTGGCGAGCAACAGGTTCAGCTTCGCAACGTCCGAATCGGACTTCAGCTCGGCGACGTACGCCTCGTCCGCGCGCTTCCACCGCCACCGGCGCCACGCCGTCAGCACGAATCCCAACGGTCCCAGCCGCGTCGCGAACCACAGTTTCTGCACCACCGCGCCCATGCCCTGGGCGACGAAGCCGACTCCCGCCGCGCCGACGAGCACCGCCACCGCCAGCAGCACGAGCGAGGCAGCCTGCCGGTTGGGACGCGACAGCTCGGCGATCACCGGGGTGAGATCGAACAGCCGGCCGCGCATCAACCAAGTGGTGTATGCGAAACCGAGGAACAGCGCGCCGGGCAGTGCCAGCAACGCGACCCAGCGCTCGGCGGCCTTGGTGCCGAGCGTCGTCAGCAGCCCGGTCATCGCCGTCGCTCCACTCGCATCCGACGGTCGTGCACCTGACAGAGCGGTGGTTCCAGGCGTGTCCGCGGCGTGCTGCGCTCGACCCGCGGGCAGTCACCCGGGCAGAGCAGCCTGGCGTGCACGGCGTGGACGTCCAAACCGGGCAGCCGGCCGTACTTGCCGGGTTCCGCGCGGACCTTCACCGGTTCCAGGCCGCGTGGAAATCCCGCCTGCCGCATCGCGGTGTCCAGCTCGTCGAAGAGCGCGCCGAGATCGTCGTCGCCCCTGCGCACCGCGGCGATGATGGCGAGCACCTTGGCGTGCAGCGGTTCCCGGGCCAGCGGACTGTTCTCCTCGGCCAGCCGCACGCACAGCGCGGCGAGCAGCGGTCCGATACTGCGTTCGGGTGCGTTCACCGATGAGCCCTCCACGTTGTGGCGCACGAACGTAGGCTGAGAATGCCTTCGACCCCGCCGAGGAGCAAGATCAGTGGAACTCCCGGACCTGATCGCCGCCGCCGGCAGGTTGTCGGCCACCGACGACCTCTTCGCCCCCGAGGCCGAGGAGATCTACGACCAGCTGCTCGTGCTGCACGAAGACCACCCCGAGGCCGCACTGGCGGCAGGACGCCTCGCGTGGCAACGGCATCTTGCCGCGCTGCAGCCGTTCGACCTCGGCAACCTGCTCGTGGCGGTCACGCTCCTGCACGGATTTCCCGGCGCCGAGCCACCGGAGCTCGCCCTCGTGCGCCAGGTCGAGGTGCCGGACGACGTGGAGCCCGCCGCTCCGGAGGCCCTCTACCACCCGGCGAAGCTCGTCATGGGCGGCATGCGGATGTACCGGGAGCTCGACTGCGACAGGTCCGCGGAAGACATCGCCCGCCTCATCGTGCAGACGAGCCTCGTGATGCTCGGCATGCAGTGGACGCGGCCTGACGGCGAGCTCAGACCGCTCGCGATCGACGCGCTCGCGCTCATGGTGCAGGCGCTGCTCGGAGCGACCTCGCGTGCCGAGCTGATCCCGTACCTGGTCCAGCTGCGCAGGGACGCGGTCGCGGCGGCCAGGCCCGGCGACGACGAGACCGGCGAGTTCCTGCGCGAGCTCGGCCTCGCGCTCGCGGTGCAGTTCGCCGCCGGTGAGAACATCGCCCTGCTCGACGAGGCCGAGTCGCTGCTGGAGCTCAGCCGGCAGCGCGAGCAGGTGGAACCCGCGCCGGAGCCGTCGCTCGAGGACAGGACGATGGCGCTGGCCGAGTACCTCGACCTCCTCGTCCGGGTCGCGACCGCGGACGGCTCGCTGCACTACCAGCACCTGGCACTGGCGCTCGCCCGCAACACGCTCGTGAACCGCACCGGACAGGAGCTCACCCAGCTGATCCTCATGGGCGACGGCGGGCCTGGCGGGACCGCGAACGTGGCCGAGCACGACGTCGGCGGCGAACCCATCCGGACGGCCAGCGTGAACTGGGCCGAGATGACCATTGCCGCGATCTCCGAAGAGATGGAGAAGACGCCGTGGTGGAAGCCGTGGGCACGCGCGCGGTTGTACGCCGAGCTGTCCGAGATCTACCGCGACAGGTTCCACAACCTCCGCAGAACCGACTTCCTCGACCGCGCGGTCGACCTCGCGCGCGCGGCAGTGCGCCACAGCCCTCGCTGGCACCGTTCCCGCACCCGGTCCCAGTCCGTGCTGGCTGCCGCGCTGGTTGCCCGGTACCAGCTCCGGGAGGTCGCCTCGGATCGCGACGAAGCGATCACGGCGTTGCGGTCGACCTCGCGCGGAAGCCGGGAGGTGGTGGGCAATGCGATGGTCATGCTGGCGAGCCTGTTGGCGGGCCGCTACGAAGACACGCACGACCTCCGCGATCTGGCCGAGGCCGAGGCGATCGCACGCAGGGCCGAACGCGACGCGGCCGAAGGCAGCGAGGCCGCGTTCGAGGCGGCGGGCGTGCTCGGGCAGGTGCTGCTGACCGCGCACGAAGCCGGATCGTCCGGTCTCGATGACGCCATCACCTGGCTGCGCAAGGCATCGGCGCTTCCGGACGGCCACATCAACCGGCACATCGCGCTCATGAACCTCGCCGCCGGCCTCGCCATCCGGTATCGCGGCGGCGGGCCCGCAGCCGACCTGGACGAGGCGATCGACCACAGCCGTGCCGCGATCGAGGGTGCCCAGGGACATGCCGACCAGTGGCCGCGCGTGCACGAGCTACGCGGCAATCTCGCGACCATGCTCACATTCCGCTACCGCGCCCAGGACACGGTGAGCGATCTCGACGCGGCGATCGAGCTGTCCAGGAAAGTCGTGGACGCGCTGCCACAAGGCCATCCCCTGATCGTCGAGTCGAGAGCCGCGCTCGCGGAGCGGCTGGCCTCGCACGCGGCCCGCACCGGCGCGGAAACGACCATGGCGGAGGCGCTGTGGCTGGCGGAACAGGCCGTTGCCGAGTCCACTGAGGACACTCGGGCGAGCACGGAGACCAGCCTGGCGCGGGTGCTCGCCACGCCGGTCGGCCAGGACCGGGTCGCCCGGCTCGAACGGGCGATCGCGCTGCGCCGGTCACCGTCCTTGCGGGCGCACGACTCCGAGAACGGTGTCGCGCTGGCAGGTCTGCTGACCGAGCTGTTCCTGCTGCGCGGGGACGTCGAGCTGGCTCGGGAAGCGGAGTCGCTGCACCCGGAGGGATCGCTGGAGCTCGCGTCCCTGCGCTACGAACGCGGGAAGCTGGACGGTGACCGGGAAGCGCTGTCGTCAGCTCGGGATCTTGCCCGCGTCATCGCGTCGAACGAGACCGAACAGGTGCCCGGACGGATCGCGGCCGCTCGTATCCGCGGTGCTGCCGCGGCGGCGCTCGGCGACTGGCAGGAGGCGGCGGACGGCTTCGCGCTCGCGGTCGGTCTGCTCTCCGCACTGGCGCCGCGCACGCTGGCTCGTGCCGACCAGGAGTACCGGCTGGCCGCCACCGCGGACCTCGCGTCGGACGCAGCCGTCGCCGCGGTGCGTGCCGGCGATCCGGTGCTCGCGGTGCAGTTGTTCGAGCGCGCCCGCGGTGTGCTGTGGTCGCAGCTGGGCGGGAACTCGTTGGACGCCTTGGAATCCGCCGCTCCCGAACTCGCCGAGCGGTATCGCGTGCTGCGTGCCGAGCTGGGCAGGGAGACCGGTGCGGCGCGGCCCGATCCCCGTTTCCCCTATGCCTGGCGGCGGTTGCTCACCGGCGAGCCGGGTGAGTTGGCGGAACGTCAGCGCGCTCTTGGTTCGCGCTGGCTGGACACGCTCGCGGAGATCCGGGCGCTCGACGGTTTCGAGGAGTTTCCCGCCGAACCGCTGACCGACCGGCCGCATCCCGGTGTCGCGGGCGAGGTGGTGCTGCTGGCGGTGAGTGATCACGGCGGGTACGCGTTGATCGTGCGGCCCGAGTCCGTCGACGTGCTGCCGTTGCCTCTGCTCACCTCGCATTCCGCGCGGCGACAGGCGGACGTTCTGCGTGCCGCGCTCGACGCCTTGGAGGACCCGGAGCTGCCGCTTGCCGAGCAGGCGCGACGAGAAGGGGACATCGGCGCGTGTCTCGCGTGGCTGAGGACCACTGTCACCACGCCGGTGCTGGAACGTTGCGGTGAGCGCGTGTGGTGGATTCCGGCCGGGCCGCTCGCCGCGCTGCCGATCCACGCGGCCGCGCTGGACGAGGTGTGCTCGTCCTACAGCCCGACTTTGGCGGCACTGCGCGGGTCTGCTTCCAGTGGCGAGGCTGATGCCCTGCTGCTCGTCGCGATGCCTGAGACACCAGGCGCACCACCGCTGCCGGGAGTGGTCGCCGAGATCGACCTGCTGCGGTCGCTGTCACCGGTCGAGCTGATCGGCCAGGACGCGACGAAAGCCGTCGTCACCGCCGCTCTGGCCGAGTGCGAGATCGCGCACTTCGCCTGCCACAGCGCACCCGCGACCGACCACGCCCCCGCTCGGTTGCTGCTGCACGATCACCAGACGGAACCGTTGACACTGCTGGACATCGCGCACATTTCGGTGCCGTCGGGACGGCTGGCCTACCTGTCGTCGTGCGCCACGTCGCTGGGCAGCGCACAGCTCGCCGACGAGGCCACGCACCTCGCGGCCGCGTTCGGGCTGGCGGGTTTCCCCCAGGTGGTCGCGACGTTGTGGCCGGTGGACGACCAGACCGCGCTCGACGTCACGACCAGCTGCTACTCGCTCATGCGCACCGAACGCGGTGTCGACCCCACAGGAGCTGCGGAAGCCTTGCACAGCAGCACTTTGGAGCTGGCCGCGCGGAACCCGGGCAATCCGAGTCTGTGGGCGTGCCACATCCACGTCGGACGTTAGAGAGCTTTGAGCTTGCGCGCTGCTTCCGTCTCGCCCCACCGGAAGCCAATGCGCCGGGACAGCTCCACGGCCTCGGTGTAGGACGCCTTGGCCTCCTCGGTGCGGCCCGCGAGCTCGTGCACGATGCCGCGGTCGAGCAGCACACCGGCCTCGATCTGCCTGTCCCCCACCGATCGCGCGAGCAGCAGCGCCTCCTCCGACAGTTCCAGAGCACGGTCCAGCGAGCCCAGCTGGCGGTGCGCGTCGGCCATGTTCGCCAACGCGTGCAGCTCGCCGGAACGGTCGCCACACGTGCGGAACGTCGTCAAAGTCTCCTCGTAGCAACCCAAAGCGGCCGGGAGATCGCCGAGCGCCGCGTGCACCAGGCCCAGGTTGGTGCGCACGTAGGCGGCGCCCTGGGAGTCGGACAGCTCCTCGCGCAACCTCAGCGACGCCTCCAGCGAGGTGACCGCTGCGGGCAGGTCGCGGCGGCGCCAGTGCACGATGCCGAGGTTGTTGAGCGTCACGGCTTCGAGCTGCAGGTCGCCCAGCGAGCGGGCCAGGCCGAGTGCCGCCGTCCAGTGCTGCTGGGCCTCGGCGAACTTGAAGCCGCGCTCGCACGCGGCGCCGAGTTCCTTCAACGCCAACGCTTCCGCGCGGACGTCGCCGAGTGCGCGGGCGGCTTCCAGGGCGAGGGTGTTGAGCTCCGCCCAGTCCGCCACCTCGGAGCGGCGGCGGAAGTACCACGACAGGCCTGCCGCGAACGCGACCGCGTCGGCGGCTGAGGCCTGGTGCGCGGCGGCGATCAGGTTGTCGCGCTCCTCGGCCAGCCAGAGGTCGGTCGGGTTGTCCGCCAGGGCTTCCAGGTAGTGCTTGTGCAGGCGTTCCAGCGCGAGCGAGCGTTCGGCGGACGACTCCGAACCACGGCACCGCTCTCGTGCGAACAACCGCAGCAGGTCGTGCAGGGCGAAGCGGGCGGGCACCGGTTCCTCGACCAGGTGCGCGTCCGCGAGCTCGCCCAGCAGTTCCTCGACGTCCGGCACGTCCGTCAGCGCCCGCGCGGCCGCCACCGCGAAGTCCGGGCCGTCCAGGAGCCCGAGCAGGCGGAAGACCCGTGCCACCGCGGTGGATCCGAGCTCGGAGTAGCTGACCTCGAACGCCGACCGCACCGCGACGTCGCCGGCCTTGAGCTCGTCGAGCCGGCGCGTCTCGTCGGCCAGACGTGCGGCGAGCAACGGCGCGGTCCACTGTGGACGGGCGGCGAGCCGGGCTCCGGCGATGCGCAGTGCCAGTGGAAGCCCACCGCACCAGCGCACCAGCTCCGCCGCGTCGTCGACCTTCCCGGCAACGCCTTCGAGCAGCTGGAAGGCGTCCTCCAGCGGGAGAGCGCCGAGCTTGACGTAGGAGGCACCGTGCACTGACGTGAGCGGACGTCGGGACGTGATGAGCACGGCCGAGCCCGGACCGGTGGGCAGCAGGCGTTTGACCTGCGCCGCGGTGGCAACGTTGTCCAGCACCACGAGCAACCGCCGGGACGCGGTCAACGACCGGTAGCGCAGGGCTTCCTCGTCGCCGGGACGTTCGCCGAGCGCGCGCAGGAACTGGCTCAGGATCCGGTCCGACGCGCCGTCGGAGAGGTCGGCGTAGAGCTGGCCGTCCGG
>JAVXWK010000399.1:0-3805 GCA_032230575.1 Pseudonocardiales bacterium
GTTCGCGGCCAGGGGAGTGCTCGTGAACGCGATCACGCCGGGTGTCGTCGAGGGCGAGTTGTGGCAGGCAGAGGGCGGCCTCGCGGATCAGATCGCGGAACGCAGCGGCCGGACCCGCGAGGAGGTACTGGAGTCGACTCGCGCGGCACCCCCGCTGGGTCGGATGGGTACCGACGCAGAGGTCGCCGCGGTGATCGCCTTCCTGTGCTCTGAGCGGGCCTCGAACGTGTCGGGGGCCACCTGGGCGGTCGACGGCGGGTCGGTTCCGACTGTTTTCTGATGCAAACGCCCGTTTAGACAAGGCATGGCGAGGGGAGATGCGGCTCAGTGCTGTTGAAGGTCGTGGCAACCGCCGGCGCCGCTCTCGCAACCCTCGCGCCGTCGGTCCACGCTCAGGAGGCGGACATCGCCCGCGGCGCGGTGACCCAGATCGACGGACCGGACACGATCACCTATGAGCTCGAGGCCGTTGCCGACCCGCTCGCTGGGAATGCCACCGGCCTCATAACCCGCACCGCCGTCGGCCCGGGCGCGAGCGCGGTTGCCGTCGCGGATGTGACCTGCCTGGCCGTGGAGGGCAACTTCGCCGCAGTCATCGGCCGCATCCGGCCGGATCAGTCGGTGAACGTGGGCTATGAGGCGCTCCTGGTGCGGATCTATGACGGCACCCCGGAGCTCCAGCCCGACGGAGTCCAGAGCGCGATCAACCCCCAGTCCGGCAACGACATCACCTTCACGGACTGCGCTGGATTCCTGCCTCCGGGCCCGTTCCCGACCCAGCCGATCACGGCCGGCGACTTCGAGGTCATCGACGGGACCCTCGGAGGCCCGCCTCCACCGCCGCCTCCGCCGCCACCACCACCACCTCCGGTCTGCGACGACGACGCCGAGGATGACGACGACCACAGCGGCCGCGACAGCGGCCACACCAAGACCGACGACGACGGCGCGGGCGACTGCGACGACGACGAGGACGACGACGACGACGAGGACGACGACGACGACTAGCCGAACTGGAGCACGAGCTGCGGCGCGTCCGAGCCGTCATCGAGGCTGTTGAACTGCTGCTCTCGATTGGGCCCGTCCTCGGTTTGATCTCGAAGGCCGAAGCCGTCGTTCGTGCCGGAGTACATGGCCTCGACGTGATCGGTCACGTCCCACTGCATCCACGCCGAGTTGCCCGGGCTCGTCGCGGTCACGGCCGTACCCGTCACGCCCGGCTGGTTGTTCCAGTTCACGGCGGCCTCGGTCCAGGCCGCGCTGTTCCGGTGCACCTCGATGACGCGCCCGGAGTAGGGCGTCTCGTCCCAGAGGCGCAGGGAGGCACCCACGAGCGAGCAGCCGGCGGGCACAGCCGGGAGGCTGAACTGGACGAGCGCGCGCCTGTTCTGACCCGCTCTGGACCTGACCCTGATCGTGCTCGCGGTGCCGAAGGTGGTCGTCGGCCCGCCCTGGTCGACGTAGGAGTCCTGGGTCGGGTTCAGCGTCTCGCCCGCGATACCGCAGCCGCCGGCGCTGTTCTTGAAGGCCATGAAGTGATACGTCGGCCCGCTGGCGTTGACAGAGGCGTCGGTTCCCACCTGGAAGCCGGTCGCCTGCAGCGCCTGGATGCCGTTGTTCGAGTTGCCGGTGGCCGCCCAGAACTGGGAGGCGGTGCCGGCCAGCGAGCCGGGACGCTGGTGGCCGCTGCGCGACGTGCCGGTGTCGTTGGCCCGGATCATGAGGTAGTCCGGGTGGAAGCCGACCGTGGTGATGTCTCGGTTGTCGACGGCGTCGCCGGTGTACGTGCCGGCAAGGGAACTGCCGGCCACGTCGTCGAAGGCCGCGTAGTGGTAGACGGTGTTGTTGGTGTTGGTCTCGCTGGCGTTCCCGACGCTGAAGCCACCCGCGTCCAGTGAGGTGATCGCAGTCGTCGAGCCGGTTCCGGTCGAGAAGGCGTAGCTCCGCGTCATACCCGCGAAGCGCTCCATCGCCTGGTTGGCTCCCGCCGACATCACGAAGGCCAGTTCGGGCTGGAAGCCCACCCCGGTGATGGCTCGGGAGGCGGCGCCGTTGCCGGTGTAGCTCCCGACAGTGAGCCCGCAGCCCGCCTTCATTGCCACCCACTGGTAGCCCGTGCCGTTCGAGTTGACCTGGGCGTTGTTGCCCACGGTGAAGCCGGTGCCGGTGATCGACTCGATGCGGTTGGTGGACAGTGCGGTCCCGCCGGACATGAGCTTGGAGGCATCGCCGGTCATCGTCGATGTGCGAGCCACTCCGATCTGCCCGGTATTCGACTTGACCATCACGAGATCGGGCCTGAACCCGGCGGTGATCGCCCGGCCGTTGACTCCATCGCCCACGTACGAGCCCGTGGAGGTGCGTTGGGTGTTGTTGAAGCAGCTCGAGGCCGTGAAGGTGTTGCCCGGGTTCGTGGTCGTTCCGACGAAGGCCGCCCAGGCGAGCCCGGCGCCGAGTGCCGCGGCCACGACGAGGACGAGCACGGTTCCGGTCACTCGGCGTCCGCGCGTCACTGGTTCCTCGCTTCCCACGTGAACGCCTGCGTCGAGGTGAGGCCCTCGGCACCGACGTTGTCCTGGAGCGTCACCTGGAAGCGGTAGACATGCGCCTCGCCCGTGTTCCAGACCTCAGGGGATCCGGTGTTGGCGTCCACGAGCCCGGCCGCCCAGGTGTCGGGAAAGCCCTGAAGCGTGCCGTTGTAGATCACGCCCGCGCCCGCCCCGATGTAGTCCGTGGAGTCGGGCTGGAAGTTCGTGCAGGACCCGATGACGGGGTCGGACGGCGAGTAGGCGCCGCGGGTGACCGTCAGGTCGAGGTACTGGTCGAGCCCGGAGCCGGTGGTGGTGCCGTAGAGACGCACCCCCGAGGCGAGTGTGCCCTGATAGCTCACCTTGATGCAGCCACTGTTGGACGCACCGGGCGTGGCGTTCGTGAGCGCCACCACCGAGTTGCCCGTGTCGTTGTCGGAGATGTTCACCGTGCCCGAGGCGATCGAGTTGTTGCCATTCCCGGTCGTGGCCACGAACCTCGCCCACGTGTAGGCGCCGGTCACGGCCACGATGGCGATCGCCACCACCGCGAGCATCAGCTTCAGGCGGCCGCTCATCGCCGTGCCTTCTTCTTCTTGGGCTTGGGTGGCTTCTGCCAGGTCATGCGAACCTTCGCCCTGCGACCCCTGCCCACCTGCTTGAGCGCCACGGCGCGCCGGAAGGTGACCTTCCGGCCGCTCGCGTCGCGGGCGACCACGATGAGCGTCATTGCGGTGCCGCGCCTGCTGCGCAGCGCGCGAGCGAGCCGCTTCGCGGACTTCTTCGAGATGCGCAGCGTGAGCGTCGCCTGGTGCCTGTGGCTCGCCCTGGCCCGGCCGCGAAGCCGGACGCGGCCCTTGGCGAGCCTGCCCGTCGCGTTGAACGAGCATGCGTAGTTACAGGTGATCTTGAAGACGAGCTTCCGCTTCTTGAACGCCGGCTGGCGGCGCACGAGGCCCACGCGCAGCTGGAGCGGCGCGGTCTTCCCGGGTCCGCGGCCGGACGGGTTGCCCCCGGGCGGGTTGCCCCCGGGCGCGACGGGCTGGGTGTCGAGCTCGGTCCCCGTCCACACGTACGTGTTCCGCAGACTCGCGCCCTGGTAGGCGTTGTCGCCTCCCAGCGGGGTGGGCGGGATGCCCGTGTCGGGCAGCGTCGCCGTGAACCTGTAGGTCCTCGCCTCGCCGGGCCCGAACACGCCGAGGTCGCGTGAGCCAAGCCCGGCGAGCGGACCGGTGTACACCGCCCCGGTGGCGCCGAGATCGATCACGGCGAGTTGG
>JAVXWK010000377.1:0-2843 GCA_032230575.1 Pseudonocardiales bacterium
GAATCTGCCTCGCGCGGGCCTGCGTCTCCTTGCGCCGGGCCACCGCGTCGAGGCCAGCGCTGTCGATCGAGATGGGGAACGCACCGACGCGCACGGTCCTGTCGCCGACCTGCACGACACCTGGCCGGGTCCTGACACCGACGGTGCCGCGGCTGGGCTCCAAGCCCACCAGGCGCCGGGCCAGCCAGAGGAAGTTCTGCGCGCCGCCGGGCCGGTGGAAGCCGACCAGGTCGGCGCCGAGCAGGCCGCGGATGATCTCCGTGCGCCACGGGAGCTGCATGAACAGCTCGACCGGCGGGAACGGGATGTGCAGGAAGAAGCCGATCTTCAGGTCGGGTCGCTGTTCGCGCAGCATCGCCGGGACGAGCTGCAGCTGATAGTCCTGCACCCACACGGTCGCGCCCTGCGCGGCGATCTTCGCGGTCGCGTCGGCGAAGCGCTGGTTGACCTGCCGGTAGGCGTTCCACCAGTGCCGGTGGAACGCGGGCTGAGCGACGACGTCGTGGTAGAGCGGCCAGAGCGTGCCGTTGGAGAAGCCCTCGTAGTAGTCCTCGACCTCTTTGGAGGACAGCGGGACCGGGTGCAGCAGCAGGCCGTCGTCCTCGAACGGCGACACGTCGGCGTCGGCCACGCCCGGCCAGCCGACCCACGCGCCGCTGTGTGAGCGGAGGAACGGTTCGAGCGCGCTCACCAGCCCTCCTGGGCTGTGCTTCCACCGCTCTGTGCCGTCGGGCAGGCGCTCCAGGTCAACCGGGAGCCGGTTGGCCACGACTACGAATTCCGCCCCGTTCTCGCCAATGTCCATGCTCACAAACACCCAGGTTAGTGCGGACGCGTGCCCGGGGCGTGTCGTGTAACCCCCGTCACAGCAACGTTCACTCCAACCGACGCTTGGTGGGTTTGAGCGGCCCGGACATGCGCGGACCAGCGAACTTGCGCTCCAAACGGCCCAGCCCGGTGCGCACCGGCTGGGCCAGGTACTCGCCGAAAACGACCCCTCCGGCCAGGGCGAGAGCAATACCACTCGCGAACACCAAAGTGCTCAAACCGGCCGGATCGCCCTCCGCGGTGAGCTGGAACAGGCCCCGGTAGGTGGTCCAGCCGGGCAGCAACGGGACCACGCCCGCCTGCACCACGACGAGCGTCGGGATGCGCAGCCGGCGGGTCATCGTCGCGCCGCCGAACCCGGAGATCGCGGCGGCCACCGCGGACCCGAGCAGCACGTCAAGGCCGGCGCTCGTGACGAGACCGAACGCGGCCGTGCCGATCGCGCCGGAGATGGCGGCGGCGACGAGCGCGCGCGGCTGGGCGTAGCAGGCGAGCGCGAAGAACGCACTCGTCGCCGCTCCTGCCGCGAACTGCATCGGCACCGCGGAGATCAACGGCGGCAACGGGTCGGTGAGCCGGATGTCCAGTCCGAAGTGGACGGCCGTGCGGATCGCGATCGCGACGCCCGCGATGAGGCCGGCACTGAGCAGGACGGTCTCGACCGTGCGGCCGGCCGCGGTCACGTTGTAGCCGGAGATCGCGTCCTGGACCGTGCTCACCAGCGCGAGCCCGGACAGCAGCACGACGATGCCGACGGCGACCAGCAGGCTCGGCCTGACGTTGGGCAGCAGCCGCGTGGCGAACACCGTCAGCGCGGCACCCGTGGCGAGGGCACCGCCGACGACTTGCTGGAAGAAGAACGGCAGCGCACGGCGGTTGAGGACCCTGCCGACCCGGTCGATCACGGCGGTGACGATGCCGGCGGTGATCGCGAGCTCCCACCCGCCACCGACGAGGAACGCGACTGCCGCGGCCATTCCGGCCCACGCGGCGGTGGCGACCCAGCGCGGGTACGGGTGCTTGGCGTTGGTGATGTCCTCGAGCTCCGCGTGCGCGTCCTCGATCGGGCCGAGATTGCGCACGAGATGTTCGACCGCCGCCAGCCGCGTGTAGTCGAGGCTGCGCTGCCGGACGACCCGTACCGCAGTGATCGGGGGCGCGTCAGTTCCGCGATGACACGACACGCTGATTGAGGTGTAGATCACGTCGACTTCCGTGTGCGGAAGTCCATAGCTCTCGGTGACCGAGAGAATCGTGGCTGTTACGTCGGCCGCACCCGCCCCACTGGCCATTTGAACCTCGCCGATCTTCAGTGCGAGATCGAGTACCAGGTGAACAGTGGTGTCGTCGGGCAGTGCGGGGCCGTGCAGGTTGTTCGTGGAAATCTCGCGCACCTCCGTCGTGTGATCGTGAGAGGTCCTTCGACTGTTGCTGTGGCGTCTGCCACCTCCGATCGGGCGACCCAAAACGGAGGACATGATCACTGTCCGTTGGTTACCCTCCTGACCTGGTCAAGGCGGCCGGTCCGGCCCTTTGATCCACTCAGTTGGTTGGTCTGCCTCCTACCGGAGCAATCCGATCACACTGAGAGCAGACCGTTCGCCGCAGGTAGGTCCCGCAACGGACGCTTACGATGTTCGCGAACACGAGCCAGGCCGGCGTAGCTCAATTGGCAGAGCACTCGCCTTGTAAGCGAAAGGTTAGGGGTTCGATTCCCCTCGCCGGCTCTTATACGACGAGGGTTCGCCCAGGTGGGCGGGCCCTCGTCTCAATTCGATGTGACAGTTCGTCAGCTTTTGCGAACCAGTCCGGTGAACCCCGCGACTGACAATGTGGCGAACGACCATCCCAGGATCTGCACCACCCAGCCTGCCCCGGTGGCCCACTGCCCGGCTGGTCCGTTCGCCAGTTCGCACCTCGGTGTGCCGCCGAGCTTCACGAGCGGGATGGCGAGATCCGCCGCAAGACTGATTCTGTTCACCGGTGAACAGGCGTCCGGTCCGCGGTCTTTGGCT
>JAVXWK010000379.1:0-5911 GCA_032230575.1 Pseudonocardiales bacterium
GTACCTCGAGCTCGGCCGCCGCCGGATCAACTGGACCATCCATACCGCACCACACAGCCAGCTCCTCGACGTTGCGGTCGGTCAACCGGCGTGCGGGACCACCGATCGCCAGATCTGGCACCGGAACGAACGTGATCCGCCGCAGTTCGCGATTCTCATGGCTGACGTGCAGGGTGTACTCCACGCCGCTCTGCCACAGCACCGTCGACACCTGATCCGCCAAGCGTCGGGCGATCCACCCAGTGCTCGCGTCCTGCGGACTGCAGGCGGCAAGCCCGTTCAGCCACAGCGGCACCTCGCCAGCGACCACCGGCACAGGCGGATGATCACGCAGGAACTCGCGAGCCGCGGTCACATCCACCGCGGTCTCTGCCAGGTCGATCCGCTCTACCAACTCGGCCAGCAACCGCGCGGCCTCGTTTGATTCGTTGCGCACCACTTGAGCGTAGCCCCGCTGGCCGCCAGCCTTGGGCAGACCCGAATGATCACCCAGCACGCTGGATGCCAACCCTGCACCGCGGAAGCCAAACGCGGGATAACCTGGCATTATGTAAGCGGCAAGACTCACACTAGGCGGGGAGAAACGGATGCAGCCCGGCACCCTCGACGTCCTCGGTATGAACCCTCAGGCGGCGTACGCCCTGCTGTTCATGGCGATGTGGATGTTCCCCACCGCCGTCGTCGCCACCGTAGCCCCACGCTTGCCCGACGAGGCATGGGCAGGCGTCTACCGCCGCTGGCTTCTCCCGTTCGGGCTGTGGGCCTTCGCTGGACTGTTCGCCGCCCGGTTCGGTTGGGACGGCATCAAGTGGATCGCTCCTGGTCTCGGAGCGTTCATTGCCCTGGCCTTCATCGTGGGCCTGGCAAACAAGAACCTTCGCCGCGATCTCGCCGGCCAAGCCAGCGTGAGCAAGACCAAGGCCTGATTCTCGACCACACACAGAGCCTCGCCGAACCCCCACGTCGGCGAGGCTCTCGCCATTTCTCAGCGACCACACCAACCACGATCACCAACCGCCACGAACCGATCTGAGCCCAAAAAAGGGAGGGCCCGCACGCCTGGGAGGCGACTCCCAGGCGTGCGGGCCCTTTGTCGTTAGCGCACCTGCGTTCGACGCGCTCCAGAATGTTGTAAGCCACCTTACAAGTTGTTGTAAGGTGGCTTACAACATTCTGGAGGGGTGATGGGCGAGGTCGAGGACAACGCACCGGTTCCGCAGGCTTACCAGTGGGTGCTCAGCCGGTTCGGCGAACCGCTCGGGATTGAGGAAGGCCGGAAGCGGCTGCCGTCGCTGGTCACCGCCGCCCAGGAAGGGACGATCACGCTGATCGCGCCGGACCGACGCCGTGGCGGGTGGGCGGCGCTTGTTCCCTTGTCGGAGGTGTCCGACCCGCTGGAGAGGATGCCGGTGTGGCCGATGAAAGCGGCTCGCCCCAAGCTGGGTGATCTGGTGGCTGCAGCTTCCGACTGGCCCGCGCCGGTAGCTCAAGTCCTGGCTCGCTACAACAAGCCGGCCGCCGCCCTGATCTCCGCGATCCTGCTGGACGAACGGCCTGATGCCGCAGAGCGGCGCGATGCTGTCGAGCTGCTCAGGAGCGGCGCGACGATCACGCTCGGGTACGACCCAGGCGAATCCGGCTCGATCAACGAGCACGGTGAGGTGTACCACGAGCCGCGCGACGCGAGTTTCGACGCCGTCGCACGTGATCACAAGGGAACGCAGATCGCATTCGGCACCGGCGACTCCATCGCCGAGGCGTTGCTGAGGCTGCACAGGTACAAGCCGACCACCGCTGACGATCCTTGGGACACCACATCGCCAGGCGGCTCCGCTGGATTCGCCGACGAACCACCGTTCTGAACCAGAGACGCCACCAACCTGAGCGCCACCGCGCGGCCGGGACCAGTGCGGGAACGCCTTGCTACCCAACAAGAAGACGGCTGCTCCCGCGCGGCTTGCCTGACTCGTTGAACGCCACTACCAACTCGAGGATGCCCCATGAGTACGGAGACCATCACGCAGGCTGCACCGCTGCTCGCGGCGACAGCGACCCGGCAAGGCACCGAGGCGCCCAACATGGACGCGGCCGCGATCTTCGCCTCCGCGACCGGTGCCATCGCGGCCGCCGTGGTCGACGGCATCGGCAAGGATCCCGTTGGCGCGAAGGCCATGCAGCTCGTTGCGGATGTCGCGGTTCGCTATGCCCCCACCCGCGACATCCTCGCTGCGGTTCTCACCGCCGCGGGCGTGATCGACGACGCGGGCATCGAGGAGCACGCTCCCAACGGCGTCATGGCGCTCGCTTTGGCGGCGCCCGGCGCCGTCACTCTGATCGGCTGGGTCGGCGACTCCCACGTCTACAGTTGGAACGGCGAACGGCTGCTGCGGCGCACCACTCCGCACACGATGGGGGAGTACCTGCGCCAGAACGGCGACGTCGACCTCGCTCCCAAGCACGACAACTGGGTCCGGGTCGCACTCTCCACCGCGACCCCGGCGACCGTCGCCCTCGCCGAGATCCCGCACGGAGAGATCGTCATCGTCGTCTCCGACGGCCTCGACAACGTCTCGCACGACGAACTCCAAGCCCTCGCCGCCGAACACGAGGGCAACCCGCAGGCCCTGGCCGATTCCTGGGTTGCTGCCGCATGTGCCGACGAGAAGGGTTACCGGGACGACGCCACCGTCGCAGTGCTGCTGCCCATCCCCGCCGACGGCGACGATGATTAGGCGGATGCGCCGGAGAACCTGATCAAGGCTGCCGATCGCCTTCGTTGCCGCCCGTGACGCCGGCGACGACGAAGGCGTCAAAGCCGCCCTGCAGAAGATGCGCGACGCGGGCCTTTCCTCGATCACTGACGCGATCGAGGCGGCACTCGCAAGAGGCCTAGTTGAAGAGAGCGACCACGGCCCTGACCGAAGCTTCCGAGCTTGATGCAGTGTCGGCAAGTGCTGACTGGTCTGTCGGCAGCGGGTACGGTGCAGGCCGCGTGCACGTTGATCCCCTGTCCGGGACACAGCAGCGCCCCCAGCCATCTTCCGTGTGGCTGGGGGCGCTGCTGCCGCTTCAGTGGGAAAGTTGTTGCGGGGTAAGGGTTGTCAGATCAGGTGGTCGAACAGCCCCGCTTTGGCGTCCGCGACGAGCGCGCCGAACTCGGCGGGCGTGTAGACCTGGGTCCGCGCGCGGCGCTCCTCCATGCCCAGCTTGTCGTCTTGGATCGAGATGAAGCCGCCGATAGCGGCGATGGTGACGCAGCTGCCGCCATTTCCGCTTGCCTGAGGCTTCGCGTGCGGTGCGTGGACGAGCTGGTCGTACAGCTCGTCCGGCACGTCTGCGTACGGGTTTTCGTTCGTGATCATGTTGTCTACCTGTCCAATTCCAGGATTATCGAGCGGTAGCGATCGAGCGACTGCCGGGCTGGCAGTGCTCGGTCCAAAGCCGCGGTGTGGGTGAGCGTGAGCGACTTGATTGTCTCGCGGTCTTCGTAGATGCCAGCGCCCACGTCACCGTCGACCTGTGCGACCTCGGTGTCTTCGTCGCCGTCGTCGGTCCCAGGGATTTCGTACAAGAGGAACGCGCCGACCCCAGGCCACGGGCCCGCCGAGTAAGGCAGCAAGTAGATCGAGGCCCGACTGCCGATGCCGTCCTTGGCCTCGTCGCTGGCCATGCTTTCCTCGGTGATGGCGCACAGCTTTTCCAGCTGGGCCTTCATGGCTTTGGGCCCGCCGACCATGTGCCGCAGCGACGCCTCGGTGACCACCGCGACGAGCTCGTCGAACGTGGGCTGTAGCAGCCTGTCCTGGCGGCGCATGCGCAGTTCCACCAGCTCGTCGACTGCGGTCGGGCGCACGAACGGCTTGGCTGATTCGATGACCGTGCGGGCGTAGTCCTCGGTCTGCAGAAGGCCCTGCACGAAGATCGAGTCATAGGTGCGGATGCGTCGCGCGTCCTCACCGAGTTCGACCATCAGCTCGAGCGTCTCATGCAGATAGGGCTGGTAGTCCTGCCACCAGCCGATTTCCTCGGCGCGGGCACGCAGGACTTCAAGGCGTTCGGCCGTGGCGGTGTCTGCGCTGACTGCAGTCAGGATGCGTTCGAGCTGGCCCGCGTCGAGGCGGACCGAGCCAGCTTCCACCTTGGACAGCTGTCCCTGCGACAAGGTGCTGTTCTTCGATTGGCCCCGGTTGATGGTCGTGCACAGGTCGTCCTGGCTCAGCTTGGCGCGCTCGCGCAGCTTGCGAACCTGCTTACCCAGACGACGTGCCCTGATGGTTTTGCGTGCCACTAGCGCTACTCCCTGTGGGTATGTGTGCTGACCAGCGCGGGGGATGGCGTAGCGGGGTGTCAACGGATGTCACCCGATCGGCCGACTTATGGGTTTGGAATTATTTCGGCATGATTCTGGCATGTGGCCAGGGTCACGACCACCAACGCCGTGACCGTAGCCGCTAGACCGGGAAGCACCGCGCCGGACACCCCCGTCGGCGCTCGTGGACCTGGTCGACGCCGAGTCGCCATGTTCTCCCCCGCGCGGCGGCTCGGCAGCCAAGCAGCAGCGGCGCCTGATCGGTGCCTGAACCCGACCGGGCGCCGCTGCTACCAGTAGCCAGTCGGGAGTGTCGCTGATGTCCAGCCAGGAGCCTGCCCACACCGCAGCCGTGGTCTCCGATCCCGCGTTTCTCGCAGCGGCGGACCAGGTCATCGCAGCACGCAGGCCGAGGCGACGGCGATCAGCCGGTGCCGACTTCCCGACGATCGGCGGGCGCATGGAGTACGGCGTGATGCTGAGGGGGACCAAGTGATCACCTACAGCCCGATCGAGTCCGGGACGGCCCAGAGTAATCGGCCTTTCCGCTGGTATGACCACCACCAGCAGCGGCACGGGATCCCTTTGAGCCTTGACCACGGCGACGCCGGCGAGACGGTGTGCCACCTCGATGTCGAGATCCCCAACACGCCGGACGCGTTCGAGGTGGGCACGTATCCCGTGTGCGCGGCCTGCGAAAAGACGTGGAAGGACGTCATGGCCGGTCGGGTGATCTGGGTACCGAGGCGCGGCTCGGGCGGGAGGCCGTGATGACGATGACGCACGACGTGCCCGCGACTGGACAGAACTCCCGCGGCCCCTTCGAGGCGCTGCTGCCCGCGGAGACATTGACCGAGCAGACCATCCTGATGTCGCCCGTCGTCGAACCCTCGCAACCTGCTGAGGTCGAGGCCGCCGAGCGCACTGGCCTGGGCTGGACGCGGCCGCTGTGGCACCGCCTGGAGACCGCCGGACGCCCGTACGAGCTGCGCGACCCGCAGAACATTCACGGCAAGCGCGGCGGCTGGTTCGTCGTCAGCGACTGCGGCATGTTCGCGTGTCCGGACCCGATGGTCGCCGACGTACTCGCGGACGAGTGCCCGGTCTGTTTCCCAGACGAGTCCGGGCACAACTTCGTGTGGGAAGGCCACACTCGCGCTCGGTGCATCCGTGCAGGATGCGGGCAGTACGACGACGAGCTGCGCGACCCGAACACCGGTCGGCGTCAACGTTGTGAACCTGCGCCGAGCGCCGTGCGGCCCGAGGCGTAGCCGGATGGGTCGCCGGGGATCGGGCCATCTGCAGGAGGCCGAGCTGTGCGGGTTGTGCGGTGGCGTCGGTTGGGACAACAAGGGCGCAGCGCACAGCCAGCGTGTGCAGCTGCAGCAGCAGCTGCGACACCTGGCCCTGACCGACTCGCGCCTGGCCGAGCGGCACGTCTACCGATGTGAGCTGGGCTTGTGGCACGTAGCCGCCGAGCTCGTGCTGCCTGCCGCGCCGCCGCCCGGTCCAACCAACCGCGTCCAGCTCGTCACCGAACTGTTGGTCGTGGCGATCGAACAACAGGGACCTGGCCTGGTGTTGCCGTCGCTGGCAATCCTG
>JAVXWK010000387.1:0-9118 GCA_032230575.1 Pseudonocardiales bacterium
GACATCCGCAACCCGCTGATCAGCAAGGTCATCTCCACCGCGAACGTGGACACGGTCGTCCACGCCTCGGTCACCGCCAGCCCGGCCGGGCCCACCGGCCGCACGGTGATGAAGGAGATGAACGTCATCGGCACCATGCAGCTGCTGGCCGCGTGCCAGAAGTCGCCCAAGGTGCAGAAGCTCGTCGTGAAGTCCACCAGCGCCGTCTACGGGTCCAGCAGCCGCGACCCGGCGGTGTTCACCGAGGACATGGGCCCGAAGGACCTGCCGTCGTCCGGTTATGCCAAGGACGCCGTCGAGGTCGAGGGGTACGTGCGCGGGTTCGGCCGCCGCAGGCCGGACGTGAACGTCACCACGCTGCGCTTCACGAACTTCATCGGTCCGCGCATCGACACCGTGCTGACGCGTTACTTCGCGCTCCCGGTGGTACCCACGGTGCTGGGTTACGACGCCCGCATGCAGCTGCTGCACTCCGAGGACGCACTCGCTGTCCTCGAACGCGCGACGCTGCACGACCTGCCCGGTGTGTTCAACGTGGGCGGCGACGGCGTGCTGCTGTTGTCGCAGGCCATTCGCCGGGCGGGCAGGCTGAACCTGCCGGTGCCCAGCATGGCCGTGCCCACGGTCGGCGGCTTCTTCCGGAGCGCCCGGCTCGTCGACTTCTCGCCGGACCAGATGAGGTTCCTCAACTGGGGGCGCGTGGTCGACACCACCCTGCTGCGCAAGGAGTTCGGGTTCACGCCGCGGTGGACCACCCAGCAGGCGTTCGACGACTACGTGAGCGGCCGAGGTCTGAAGCCGCTCATCGACCCAGAGACGATCGAGGCGGCGGAACGGGGAATCCTCGACGCAGCCGCTCGTTTCCGCTGATCTTTGCCTTTTGAGGAGATGAACGCAGTGGCAGGAGCACGCGTTATCCCGCTGCACGACCCGGAGCGCGACGCCGCGCGCAGATCGCGCCACGTCGAGGTGGTCCCCGAGCCCGCGCAGCAGCAGTCCGCGACACCGGACTGGGAACGCAGGCTGGCCGACCTGCTGTCGTTCGCGCGCAGGCGGATCGCGGGCGACTACCAGATCGACGAGTTCGGTTTCGACCGCGACCTCACCGAGAACGTCTTGATGCCCCCGCTCAAGCCGCTCTACGAGAAGTGGTTCCGGGTCGAGACGATCGGGCTGTCCAACATCCCGACGGCCGGCGGCGCGCTGATCGTGGCGAACCACTCCGGCACGTTGCCGCTCGACGCCCTGATGACGTCCTACGGCATCGCGTCCGAGCACCCGGCCCAGCGCCACATGCGCATGCTGGGCGCGGATCTTGTTTTCCGCACGCCGCTGCTGGGCGCGCTGGCCCGCAAGTCCGGCCAGACTCTCGCCTGCAGCCCGGACGCCGAGCGGCTGCTGTCGAACGGCGAGCTCGTCGGCGTGTGGCCGGAGGGCTTCAAGGGCATCGGCAAGCCGTTCAAGGACCGCTACAAGCTGCAGCGCTTCGGTCGCGGCGGTTTCGTGGCAGCGGCGCTGAAGACCGGCACGCCGATCATCCCGTGCTCGATCGTGGGCGCCGAGGAGATCTACCCGATGATCGGCGACGTCAAGGCTCTCGCGCGGTTGTTCGGCTTCCCGTACTTCCCGGTGACGCCGTTCTTCCCGCTGCTGGGCCCGCTCGGCGCCATCCCGCTGCCGTCGAAGTGGTACATCGAGTTCGGCGAGCCGATCCGCACCGACGTCTTCGGCGACAACCCGGCCGACGACCCGATGCTGGTCTTCAACCTCACCGACCAGGTCCGCGAGACCATCCAGCAGACCCTCTACCGCCTGCTCACCCAGCGTCGGAACGTGTTCCTGGGCTGACCAGGGCCTGCACCTCGGCGTAGCTGAACGCTTCCGGCACACCACCGTCGCGAACGGCCCTCGCGGTCGCGACGGTGTGCTGGAGCGCGGCGCGGAACAGCAACGACCCGGTGCTGATCCTCTTGACGCCCAGGTTCCCGAGCTCCTTCGGCGTGCGTTGCTGGGCGAGCACGTTCAACGGCGCCAGGTTCGCGAGCTTCTCGATGTCGCGCGGCTCGGTCAGGCCGGGCACGAAGATCCCGTCGGCGCCCGCGTCCACGTACCTCCTGGCGCGTTCCTCGGTCTCCTCGATCGCGACGCCGTTCCAGTGGGTGTCGATGCGGGCGTTCAGGAACACGCCAGGTGCCCGCTCCTTCACCTTGCTGATGAGCAGCGCCTGTTCTTCCGGTGACGCCAGGCCGTGCGGGCGTCCGTCCTCCAGGTTCACGCCCGCGGCGTCGAGCCCCGCGACCAGTTCGGCGGCGTCCATGCCGAACCCGGACTCCAGGTCGACGGTGACCGGGCAGGGCAGGTCCTTCAGGAGAGCGGCCAGTGCGATCGCTTGCTGACCGGCCAGTCCCATGCCGTCGGGAATGCCGTGTGCGGCCGCGACCCCGAGGCTGGTGGTGCCGATGGCCCTGAAGCCGGCCGCGTGCAGGGCGGCAGCGGAGGTGTAGTCCCACGCGTTCGGGAGGACCAGCGGCACGTCCTGGTGGTGCATGGCCAGGAACGCCATGTTCTTGGCGATCTTCGTCGCCAGGGCTCGCCCAGGACAGGCATGTGCCCCGTGCCCGAACGGATGCGTTGCCAAGCTGACCTCGACCACGCCGTCCTGGGTGGCCCTGCGCGTGATCGGAACCGGCGGCCCGGGGTTCCCGATGCGGAGGTGCTCAGCGAGCGCGTTGGTGGCCGCCCAGGCCTGCACGAGCAGCCCGATCCGCGCGGCCGTCTCCTCGTCGTGTGCACCTGCGAGTCGTTCGGTGGCCGCGTCCGCCTCGGCCGTGACCGCTTCGTGCGGCTGGTAGCTCGGCGCGATCAACGCGATGTCCGTGAGCGCCCCAGGCAGCCCCAGCGCGTTCGCCAGCTCGTCGAGCGTCGTCGCGTGGACGTTCTCGAGGAGCTTGGTCGTGAGCGCGAGCCTGCGTTCGTGCTCGGCGCCGTTGCTGAAACGGACGACATTCGCCCGCAGCCACGCCACACCGCGGTCACCGGCGGGGACGGTCGGGACGGGAAGGCTCAGCAGCTCTTCGGTCATGGCGTCGACGCTAGGGCGCCGACGTTTCGGCGCGGGCCGAAGTGTCCGGCCCGCAGAATGGTCGGCATGGAGGCACTGGCCCAGGTAGCCGCACTGCTGGCGGACAGGACGCGAGCGGCGTTCTGCGGGGCCCTGCTGGACGGCAGAGCGTGGACCGCCACCGAACTCGCCACCCACGCCCACGTGGCCCCGTCCACCGCCAGCGAGCACCTGACCCGTCTGATCGAGGGCGGTCTGCTCGTAGAACACCGGCAGGGCCGCCACCGGTACGTCTCTCTCGCGGGCCCGCACGTCGCCGAACTGCTCGAAACCATGACGGCGTTCGCGGGACCGGATCCGAAGCCGCGCGGCCTCAGGGCGACGTCAGCTTCGGAAGCGATGGCCCGCGGCCGCACCTGTTACGACCACCTGGCCGGAAAGCTGGGCATCGCCCTGAAGTCCGGCCTGCTGGAGCTGGGCGTGGTGACCGACGAGCTGGCGATCACCTCGACCGGTCTGGTCTGGCTGGAGGAACTGGGTTTCGAACCCTCGAAACGCCAGGTGAGCAGAGCCTGCCTGGACTGGACCGAACGAGTCCCGCACCTGGCGGGCGCCGCCGGAGCACACCTGTGCGACGTCTTCTTCGAGCGCGGCTGGACCAGGCGCATCGGCACCACCCGCGCGGTCGTGCTCACGCCGGCCGGCGAGCAGGGCTGGCGTGAGCTCGGCCTCTCCGACTAGCTCGGGAACACCGCCGTGACGCTCAGCGGCGTGACCGAAGTTCCGCCGCAGCCCACCTCGTCGACGTACCCGACGTACAGCGGCACGAACTCGTCCGGCGGGTAGACCTTGATCCCCCACACCGGCTGCGGCTGACAGACCTCCGGGTCGTAGTTGCCCGGATTGGCGAACCCGACCGTGGCCGACACGGAGGCGCCGTACGCCAGAGTGATCAGCTCCCCGGTCGTCCCACTGCGCCGGGCCGGATTGCCGACCTGGGCGTCGGCGCGGTCCACGTAGGACACGCCGGGGAACCCCTTGAGCACGCAGGCCCCGAGCCTGCGCATGGTGAACTTGATCTCCCGGTAGGCCGTCCCCGCGGCGGCGCCCCGGTCGATGGACGTGATGTCCAGGTCGACCGACTTGCACGTGGGCAGAGCTGCCGCGTTCGCCACGACTGTCCCGCCCGCCACAAAGCCGATCACCAGCAGAAATGTTCCGATGAGTCTCCTCATGTCGTCTCCCCCGAGACGTTGGAGTCAGTACATGAAGGAGACGCCCGTCACATCGGATCGGTTGCCGCGTCAAAACGGGACGAAAGGTCAGGCGAGGGCCGCCCGCAGGCGGTCCTCCTCCACCTTCCAGTAGCCGTGCTCGACGCCGTCGACCAGGAACACCGGCACCCGGTCCCCGTACTCGGCCCGCAGCTCCGGATCGGCGTCCACGTCCTCGACGGACCAGGTGGCGCCCACCTCGCCGCAGATCCGCTCGATCTCGGCCTCGGCGACGTGGCACGAGTGGCACGTCTCGCGGCTCATCACGGTCACGTGGTGCGGCATCGTCAGGCTCCCAGCGGCTTGCGCAGGACGCGGCGGGCCAGCTTGCCGGTCGGCGAGTGCGGAAGAGCCGGGGCGAACTCCACGGACGTCGGCACCTTGAACTTCGCCAGCCGGGCCACGCAGTGCGTCACGACGTCCTCCGCCGACACCGAAGCGCCGTCCTTGAGGACCACGACGACCTTCACGGACTCGCCGGTCTTCTCGTCCGGCACGCCCACGGCCGCGGCCTCCAGGACAGCAGGCATCTCGCCGATGACCTGCTCGACCTCGTGCGGGTAGACGTTGAACCCGTTGACGATGATCAGGTCGCCCGCGCGGTCGACCAGGTGCAGGTCGCCGTCGGAGTCGATGAAGCCGACGTCGCCGGTGCGGAACCAGCCGGTCGCGTCCGGGCCGTGGGCGCCGTCGGGCCAGTAGCCGCTGAAGAGGTTGTCGCCCTTGGCGGACACCAGGCCGGTGCCGGGCTCGTCCTCGTCGATGTCGAGCACCGACCCGTCCGTGTCGACCAGGCGGATCTCCACGCCGGGCAGCGCCTGTCCTACCGCACCCGGCTTCGGCACGCCGCCCACCAGCGTGGACGTCAGCACGGGCCCGGTCTCGGTGAGCCCGTAGCCCTCGAAGACGGGGATGCCGATGGCGGTGCGCATCTTGTTGATGACCCCCGCCGGAAGCGGCGCCGCCCCGGACGTGAAGAGTCGAACCGTGGCCAGCTTCTCGCGCAGCACCTCGATCGGGTTCGCCAGCAGCGCCTGGTACATGGGTGGCACGCCGACCATCGTGGTGACCCGGTGTTGTTCGATGACATCCAATGCGTTCGACGGCTCGAACCGCTCCAGCAGCACCGCGGTCGCGCCGGCCCCGGCCACCTGCAACAACCCCGGACCAAGGCCGTAGACGTGGAACAACGGCAGCGCGAGCAGCACCCGGTCCCCGGCCGTCACCGGCGCGGGCCGCAGCGAGGAGCACTGAGCAACGTTCGCGAGCAGCGCGCGGTGGGACAGCATCGCGCCGCGCGGCACCCCGGACGTGCCCGACGTGTAGCCCAGAACAGCCAGGTCCTCGCCCCCGCGCGCGGCCTCGAAGGGCTCGGCGGTGGCGTTGACGTCCGGCACGTCCAGAACCTGCGCGTCGGAACCCTCACCGTCGCCGACCAGCAGCGTGGCGCCGGAGTCGGCCAGGATGCGCTGGAGCTCACGCGACGGGTTGCCGGGCCCGGTGGGCACCACGACACCGCCCGCGCGCAGGATCCCGAACACCGCGACCACGAACTCGGGCGACGTGGGCAGCCGTACCGCCACTCGGTCGCCCGGTTCAAGACCGGAATCGGCCAAACGGCGGGCGAAAGCATCGACAGCACCGTCGATGGTTTCCCAGGTGAGGCTCACACCGCTCGCGACGTCGACCAGTGCGACGTGGCTTGGCCCCCGCTGTGCCGAAGCACGGACCAGATCTGCGACATTGCGAGCGGAAGTCAACATGGCCTCCTCATGAACAACTGGACGCTTCGAGCAGTCTTCCACGCGTGGCCAGCGTCACGAAGTCGTGGTTGGTGCGTCTTCACTTCGCAACCCCGTCAGCTACCTACTACGGAGTAACAAGACGTATGCTGCCGCCACGGCGACTCTGTGGAGGTGCCGCCAGCCGATGACCGCGCGGGCACGACCGAACACGATCAGGACCACCCGGACCATGACGGGAGGTCAGCACGACGACACCGCAGACGAGCCGTGGCAGCTCGTCAAGGCCGCCCAGCAGGGTGACACCGATGCGTTCGGAGTGCTTTACGACAACTACGTCGACATGGTCTTTCGCTATGTCCTCTTCCGGGTGGGCGGCGATCGCGCGTTCGCCGAGGACGTGACCAGTGAGACGTTCTTGCGCGCACTGCGGAGCATCGGTTCGGTCAGCTATCAGGGCCGAGACGTGGGCGCGTGGTTCGTCACGATCGCCCGCAACATCGTGTTCGACCACGTGAAGTCGAGCCGCTATCGGCTCGAGGTCACGACGGCGGAGCTCCAGGACAACCGCGAGGAGACGAGCGGTCCCGAGCAGGAAGTGATGACCGAGGCGACCAACGCGGAGCTGCTCCGGTGCGTTTCCCAGTTGGGGGACGACCAGCGGGAGTGCATCGTGCTGAGGTTCATCGAAGGCAAGTCGGTATCCGAGGTCGCCCAGCTCATGGACCGCAACGAGGGCGCCGTGAAGGCCCTGCAACACCGGGCCGTCCGGCGGCTCGCACAGATTCTTCCGTCGTGGTTGCGGTGATCACGACGACAAGCGCGTAACCCAAAGCAGATCAACTTCGTTACTCGGGCTGAGATGGACGGTAAGGGAAGCACACCGCGGTGGCGGCACACAGAGCACGAGCGATTCGCCCGTGCGGTGGAAGGCGGTCCGCAGGCGGTCGGTGGCGAGGACTTCGCCGACGACCTGGCGATCGTCGAGATGCTCAGGGCCATGGACGTCGGCCCCGACGCCGAGACTCGCGCGCGCATGAAACAGCGCGTCCTCACCGCGCCCCCACCCGAGAAGCCGCTGGTCCTCTCGTCGGTAAGACGCGTGGGAGCGCGCGCACGATTAGCGGTAGCGGCGGCCGCCGTCCTCTGCCTGCTGATGTCGCTCGCCGGCATGAGTGTGCTGCTCAGCCGTGACGCGCTCCCGGGAGACCCGCTCTACGGCGTGAAACGCACGGCGGAAGGCGCCTCGCTGGGCCTGACCTTCGACGACGAGTCCCGCGCGCTCAAGCACCTGGAGTTCGCCGCCTCCCGCATCACCGAGATGGAGACGCTGGCCGACCGCGCCTCGGACGAGTCCGCTCAACTGACCGCCCTGTCCGACCTGAACGCCGACGCCGTCGAAGGCGCCCGCCAGCTCACCACCTACGCCACCTCGTCCGACGAGAAGGCGCTCCCCGCCCTGCGCGACTGGGCCCTGGCCCAGTACGTGAAGGTCGGCACCCTGCGCCCCCGCCTCCCAGGCGACGCGGGCGCCCACGCCGACACCACCATGTGGCTGCTCGCGAGCATCGCCCAACGAGCCCACGACCTGGCCGCCCGAGCCGGTTGCACCGCCGTGGTCAGCGGCTCCGTCGACACCCTCGGCCCGCTGCCGTCCAAGGCCGAGTGCGCCACCGTCACGGCCGACCCGGACACCTCACCGAACCGCGACCAGTCCTCCGTGCAGCCGACCCCTTCGGGCCTACCGGTCCCGTCCGGCTCGGCCACGCCGTCGACGCAGCCCTCCCAGTCGTTGCTCCCGGGCATCTCGACCCAGCCGTCCGGCAAGCCGGGCTCGACCACGCCACCCACCGCCGGCAAGCCCGGAATCACGATCCCCCTGCCCCTCCCGCTGCCCAGCATCTCGCTCCCGCTGCTCCCCGGCATCAGCTTCGGCTGAGTCGAGGGGTTCCTGCCGGACCTGATCGCTAGGCTTGTGACATGGCAGGCAAGCGTGACGTGGAGAGCGACCGGCTGGCCGAACTAGCCGGCGAGGCATCGGCCGAGGCGGCCATTCAGGCTGCCGCAGCGGCCCCAGAGCTCGAAGCGTCGCTCTCGGTGCCCACAGACCTGACCGCCGCAGCCTTCTTCGACGTGGACAACACGATGATGATGGGCGCCTCGATCTTCCACTTCGCCCGAGGCCTGGCCGCGCGCAAGTACTTCTCCTCGTCCGACCTGGCAGGCTTCGTCTGGCAACAGCTGAAGTTCCGAGTGGGCGGCCGCGAAGACCCGGAGTCGGTCAGGGCCAGCCGCGAACAGGCCCTCTCCTTCGTATCGGGCCGCAGCGTCGCCGAACTCGTCTCTCTCGGCGAGGAGATCTACGACGAACTGATGGCCGACCGCATCTGGAAGGGCACCCAAGCCCTGGCCCAAATGCACCTCGACGCAGGCCAACGCGTCTGGCTGGTCACCGCCACCCCGGTCGAACTGGCCCAGATCATCGCCCGCCGCCTGGGCCTGACCGGCGCCCTCGGCACCGTCTCCGAATCGTCCGACGGCGTCTACACGGGCCGCCTGGTGGGCGACCTCCTGCACGGCAAGGCCAAGGCCCAGGCCGTCCGCTCCCTGGCCGCCAAGGAGGGCCTGGACCTCCGCCGCTGCACCGCCTACTCCGACTCGTCCAACGACGTCCCGATGCTCTCCGTCGTCGGCACCGCCGTTGCCGTCAACCCGGACTCCCAACTCCGCGAGATCTCCCGCCGCAAGGGCTGGGAGATCCGTGACTTCAGAACGGGCCGCAAGGCAGCCAAGATCGGCGTCCCCTCGGTGCTGGGCGCAGGTGCCCTGGCAGGCGCGGTAGCAGCCACCTTGGCGTACCGACGCCGAGTGAAGTAGCGAACCCGGACTGATTACCGTGGCCTTACGACTCGGGCGGACCAAGGGCTCATTGGTGTCGAATTAGAGGCATGAAGCCCGCCAAGGCCGCACTCACCGGACTGCTAGCGATCATCGCCGCGCTCGCGGCGGGCCATCTGGTCGCCGCCTTCGTGGGTTTGAGC
>JAVXWK010000390.1:0-4945 GCA_032230575.1 Pseudonocardiales bacterium
CTGGCTCACCACCGACGGTGAAGTGCCGCGACTCCTGCGGGACGCGCGGCAGGACATCCTGCAGACGCTCCAGTCGGTCCGCCGCGGTCAGATGCGCCTCGACCTGGTCACCGCCGTGCACACCTTCACGGTGGCACTGGCCTTCTTCGACGAGGTCCGCAGGGTCGTGCCCGACGTGCGGGCTCCCGCTGCGAGCGACTGGCACCAGGAGGACCACTCCTTCGTCTCGTACCTCTACTCCGACGAGATACCGGTGCCTTCCGCCGCGCGGACGTTCGAAGGCCACCTCACGGACATCAGGAGGTGGGCGGCCGACCGGGCCGGCCGGGTACACCGCGCGCTGCGCCAGAACGGATCCGAGTCCCTGCTGGAGCACGCGTTCGGCGACGGGGTGGCGTCCATGTACGCGGCGAGCTTCGCCGCGCTGGCAGCGATCGTGCCGGAGTTCGTGACGTGGGCGGACATCGCCGACGCCCAGATCACGGCCGTCGCACGCGAATGGCTGTCGAGCAAGCACGCGCAAGCTGCCGCGGAGGGTCCGCTGCCGAGGCTGGTCGAGGTCAACCGGTCCGTGATCAGCCAACCGCTGGCGGGTGAGCCCCATCTGCCGACCATCGGGGAGCTCTTCGTCAGCCCGAGCTTCCGCGCTGTCGAGGCGGGCCCGTCGGCGAGACTGACCGTCGACGAGTGGTGGTCGTCCAACACCGAGGTGCGGCAGGACCTGGATCTGTTGCTGGCCGGTCATCTCGGCAGCGTGCAGGTCACCAGGATCCCGATGCTCGTGATCGGCGACAGCGCTTCTGGCAAGTCGTCCCTGACCAGGATGCTGGCTTCGTCCTCTGTCCCGGCAGTGCGCGTGTCACTGCGGTCGGCGACCCCGTACCTGCCCGTCGCCGACCAGATCGAGGAGGCCCTGCGGTATCTCACCGGAGGGCGGGTCGAGTGGGACGACCTCGCCGGGGAAACGACCGTCGTGCTGCTCGACGGGCTGGACGAGCTGCTGGCCAACAAGCCGCTGCCCACCTACCTGGCCGACGTCGTCAGGTTCCAGCAGAACGAAGCCGCCCGCGATCGGCCTGTGCAGGTCGTGATCACCTCACGGACGGCGGCCTTGAAATCGGTGCAGATTCCGGACGGCATTCCGGTGGTGCGGCTCGAACCGTTTGATGATGCGCAGATCCGCACGTGGGTCGAACAGTGGAACCAGGCGACAGCCGACAGTCCACAACGCCCCTTGGCCACTGAGACGGTGCTCGCACACGAGTCGTTGGCGCGCCATCCGCGGTTGCTGTTCATGATGGCGAGGTACCTCACCGATCCGAAGGCGCCCGCCGAGGACCTGTCGACCGTCGCCCTCCTGGAACGGCTCGCGGACAGCCGCGCGCGACGGGTGGGCGTGGAGCCACGTCTGCTGGCCATCGGGGAACTGGGCATGTTCCACCGCGACCAGGACTGGATCTCCGAGGCCGACTTCCACGCCGACCTGGCCTCGTTCGGGCACCAGGTTCCGCAGAGCATCGGCTCGCGGATCCGGTCTGGACCGCTCGCCGACTACCGGATCGCCGCTCTCCTGCTGGAGCTGCTCAGCGAGTCCGACGAAGAACTGCTGTTCGTGGCGCTGTCCCAGCGACCGCTGGTCGAGCGCCGGTCGCTCATTTTGATGATGCACGACCTGGACCGGCCGAGGCGTGAGCTTGATCCGCTGTGGCCCACGCGCGCGCGGCAGACATTGATCCGGCTCTTGAACCGGCCGGATGCCGAGGCCAACCCGGCTCTCCGCTCCAACTCGGCCGCTCTGAGCCTGATCTCCGGGCGTGAGGACTTCCCCCGGCTGGAGGCCCCTCGGACCGGAGTCGAGTTCGTCCACCGGGCTCTGGAACTGGGCGCGAAGCCGATCGGACAGATCACCTGGTCCTCCGACGGGCAGCTGATGAGCGCCGAGTCCGACGGGCGGACCAGCTTCTGGGCCATCTCCGAGGACGCCCCACCCCGGCTGGTCGGGTTCTACCCGCGCATTTCGGACGTGGCATGGCATCCGGCAGAACCGATCGCGGCGATCGTGAAGAAGAAGGACACGACCGACAAGATCAGCGAGTCGCCGCTGGACACCCACAAGCTCGTGCTGATCAGGTTCACCAGCCGCGGGAACGACCTTCTCCGCGCGGTGGAGCGCGGAAGCCAGGTCAGCTGGTCACCGGACGGCAGCGCACTCGCGGTCCTCGACACCTTCGAACTGAGGATCGTCGATGCCGCCACCGGCCGCACCCGGCTCCTGCACAGGCTCGGAGGAAGCCCCGGCCAGCTGAGCGTCCACGTGCCCAAGCCGCGGTGGACACCGGACGGACGGCACGTGCTGGCTGTCCACCGGCGTCGCGTGAGGATGTTCCGCGCCGAGGATCTGACACCGGTCTGGGATGCGCACCCTGGTGGAGTGGCGGTGGAGAGCCGCGTCCACGGCGAGAACCGGGCGATCGCCGCGCTCTCGTCCACGGACACCGGCATCCCGATCCACGACCTCTTCGCGGGCAAGCCGATCGCGCTGCTGCAGGAGCACACGGGCCGAGTCGTGTGCATCAGGTTCTCGGCCAACGGCGACTTCCTCGCCACGATGGCGACGGACAACACGGTCCGGATCTGGCGATGCCGTGACTGGCAGTGCGTCGCCACGCTGGAACGGGAGAACATCACCCGCACGGGCGGCCTCGCGTTCCATCCGGCCAAGCCGTTGCTCGCGATCAAGGACGGCAGCAAGGTCGACCTCGTCCGTCTCGACTACCGGGTGCTGGGCGACACCGGCCCCACCAGGACATCCCGCCGCTACACCAACGCGAAGGTCGTGCTGGTCGGTGACACCGGTGTCGGCAAGTCCGGGCTCGGGCTCGTGCTGAGCGGAAAGCCTTTCGCACCAACGGAGTCGACGCACGGCCGCAACGTGTGGTCGTTCGAGAAGTCCTACGCGACCTTGCCTTCGGGAGATGTGCAGACGCGGGAGACGCTGCTCTGGGACCTCGCCGGCCAGCCCGGCTACCGGATGGTGCATCAGCTGCACCTCAACGAGGTCGCGGTGGCGCTGGTGGTGTTCGACGCGCGCAGCGAGACCGATCCGTTCGCCGGCGTGCAGTACTGG
This sequence comes from Pseudonocardiales bacterium, assembly GCA_032230575.1. GTDB lineage: Bacteria > Actinomycetota > Actinomycetes > Mycobacteriales > Pseudonocardiaceae > Lentzea. The sequence continues at coordinate 3,128 of JAVXWK010000390.1, forward strand.
AGCAGAGCGCTGGCGCAGGCACGCAGGCTGGACGACGTGGCCGCCGTTCGGTTGCGGGTCTTCCTGGTGGCCGCGCGGGCCGATCGCGGGACCGCCGCCGTGAGCCAGGAGCGGATCAGGGCGACGGTGGAGGCGCTCGGGTTCGACGGGTACCTGGAGACCAGCGCCAAGGAGGGCTGGGGCGTCGACGACCTCGTCCGCTCGGTCCGGGACGGCATCGACTGGGACGCGCTGCCGGTGGTCAGCTCGAACGAGTTGTTCGAGGCCATCAGGGACTTCGTGCTGGAGGAGAAGAAGCAGGGCGGAATTCTGTCCACTGTGGATGATCTGGCACGCGGCTTCCGGCGCGTCCAGGCCGACGCGCGGGAGGTCGACGATCTGGCGGACAGGTTCGCCGTCTGCATCGGGCGGTTGGAGAGCGTCGGTGTGGTGCGGCGGATGTCGTACGGCGACTACGTGTTGCTGCGACCTGAACTGCTCGACTCCTACGCGTCCTCGTTGGTGCAGGCGGCCAAGGACGAGCCGGACGGGCTGGGGTTCGTCAAGGAGGACGACGCGCTCGAAGGGAAGTTCCGGATTCCCGAGGACGAGCGGCTCACGAACCCGCAGCAGGAGCGGATCCTGCTCAACGCCGTCGTGCAGGAGCTCCTGAGACGAGAGATCGCGTTGAAGGAGGTCACGGATCGCGAAGTCGACCTGATCTTTCCCTCGCAGTTCACGCGGGAGAGGCCCGACGCGCCGCAGTTGCCTGGGCAGGACGTGGTGTTCACGTTCGACGGGCACCTGTACTCGATCTACTCGACGCTGGCGGTGCGGCTGGCGCACTCCCGGTTCTTCGAGAGGGATGAGATGTGGCACAACTCCGCGACCTACAAGTCGGACGCGGGCAGGTGCGGCATCGCCATCCGCGAGGTCGAGGAGGGCAAGGGCGAGCTGGCCCTGTTCTACGACGAGCACGTGGTTCCGCTGGTGCGCAAGCAGTTCGAGGCCTACGTCGTCGAGCACCTGGAGCAACGGGCCGGTGAGGTGACGACGCGTCGAGTCAGGGCCTGCCGAGCCTGCGGTTACACGATTCCCGACGACCTGGTGCGTGGCCGGATCAGCCGCGGCAAGAGCAAGATGACGTGCCCGCAGTGCGACGAGTCAGTGATCGCGCTGGTGGACGAGCCGGACAGCGTGGACGTGCGGCCGGTGGTGGCGGAGATGAACTCCAACGCCAACGCGCAACGGGATCAGGACGTCGCCGCGACCACGTTGAAGGGCAAGCGCGAGGCCGGGGACTACGACGTCTTCCTGTGCCACAACGTCCGCGACAAGCCGCAGGTGCTCAGGATCGCCGCGGCACTCGAGGAGCGCGGAATCCTGCCGTGGCTGGACGTGCACGACATCCAGCCGGGGTCGCGCTGGCAGCAGGAGATGGCGAAGGGAATCGAGCAGAGCCGCTCGGCCGCCGTGCTCATCGGTCCCGCCGGGCCGGGGCCGTGGCACGAGGCCGAGATGGAGCTCATCAACGACTGGTCCGCGCGCAACAAGAGCCGCAACGTGATCCCGGTGATCCTCGACGGCACTGAAGAAGACCCGGCGCTGCCCGGTTTCCTGCGGGTCTGGTCGACCGTGGACATGCGCACGGCCGACCCGGACCCGATCGAGCAGCTGGTGTGGGGCATCACCGGCCGCCATCCCCGCTGGGACTAGTGTCCTGAGTCGTTAATTCGCTGGCAGTAGGCGGCGAGAGACTCGAGGATCTGGTCTGCGGTGCGGGTCCAGACGTAGGGCTTGGGGTCGGCGTTCCACTGCTTGATCCAGTCTCGGATGTCT
>JAVXWK010000448.1:0-11525 GCA_032230575.1 Pseudonocardiales bacterium
GACACTTTCCGACGACGATCGGGAGTTCTCCCTCTGCCCGCCGGATCGGGGCTCCACGCAGATCGTCCGCGACTCCCAGGTGGCCGAGGACGCGGCCGCCTACCAGGGGCCCGGACCGCACCCGATAGTCCCGTTCGGCGACATTCCGGAGAACTGGAAGCCGCCGCGGGAGAGCGACGGCCGGTACCAGGTGGACGAGGTGCAGCTGGAACTCTGCGCGTACCAATACGCGGTCGGTGCGAAGGGGCAACTGCAGACCTGCACCTATCGTGAGGAGTACGGGACGGCGTATTTCCGCATCGTCGTGCAGAGCGCCACTGTCGACTACCGGCTTTACGAGGCCACGACCGGCAGGCTGCTCACCGGCTTCACGCTCGAGGCAGTCGGAGAAGACTGCGCGAGTTTCGTCAAACTGCACAAGAATGCCGACCCTGACGTCACCACGGCGGGTGATCCCGACTTCGCCGAGGTGAAACGCCGGGTCGAGCCGTTCGTGACGGCCGACCTCCCCGCGCGCTCCTGAGGCCGAACCTCAGGCCTCTTCCTCCACCACTTCCTCCTCGACCGGCACATCGTCACGCCGCCACTTGAGCTTCACCTCGAACTGCCCCTGCACCCCGGTTCTGGCGATCACCGCACCGGCCTCCGCGTCGAGCTTCACGCCGAACTTGAGCTCGACCTCGTCCGGCGCGCGGCTCATCGAACGGAACTGGTCCAGCGTGGTCGCGGCCGCGTCGCGCACGTCGGCGAGTGCTTTCTCGAAGGACGCGCGGGCGTCGCGCAGCACGCGCCCGGACCGGCTCGCCCTGGAGACGCCCGGATCCTCGTCGACCTCGACGACGACCGAGCCGCCGCCGTCCAGTTCGAAACGCGCGAACTCTGTCATGTACCACTCCTCATCGGCAGGGGAACTCCAGCCGCTCTTCTTCCGGTACGCCGGTGCGCACGATCTCCAGCTTCTGCAGCAGTGCGTCGAGTCTGGCCGGATCGTCGACGTGTTCCAGCGCCGCGCGGTAGAACGCGGTGCGCATCTTCGGGGGCATGAGGTCGGACGCGTCGAAGCACAGCGTCTCGTCCGAGGTCAGGGTGGCGGCGACCTTCCGGCTGACCGCGTTCCCGTACACCTGCTGCCCGACCTCGCGGTTCGCCGAGAAGGCACCACCGTTGCGCGGCCAGATCTGTTGTGCCCGTTCGGAGGCGAGGTAGTTGATCAGCTTGCGAGCGGCCGGCGTGTCGTTGAACATCGCCGCCAGGTCGGCGGAGACCACCCACGAGCGCGGCTTGCCCTCGAAGGCGGGGAACGGGAAGAAGTCGAAGTCCTGTTCCGGCTTCGGAGCGGTGTCGTAACCCTCGTAGACGCCCGTGATGAAGGAGGCCTGGTGGTCGAGCAGGCAGCCCGGCTGCCGGGCGAACATGGACCGGCCCGCGTCGCCGAAGTCCGTCAGCAGAGCCGATTTCGGGCCTCCGCGCACGGTGTTCCCGCCGGCGAGCCTGCTCCAGGTCGTCCAGGCCTGCCGGACCTCGGGCGACGTCCACGCCAGCTTGCTCGCCGCCCACTGCCGGTACACGTCAGGACCTGCCTGGTGCAGCAGGATGTCCTCGATCCAGTCGGTGCCGGGCCAGCCGGAGTCCGGGGTGGCACCCATGCCCAGGCACCACGGAGTGCGGCCGCCGTCGGTGAGGGTCCGGGTCAGTGCCAGCAACTCCTCGCCGGACTGGGGTGCCGGGCCGGGAAACGCCTTGGGGTTGAACCAGATCGCGCTCTTCAGATCGGCCTTGACCGCGACGGCGTAGCGCTTGCGCTCCACCTTCTCCAGGTTCAGCCACTGGTCGCTGTACTCGTCCCTGCCGGACGCGACGATCGAGTCCAACGGGACCAGGTGCTCGTTGCGCGCGTAGGTCGCGAGCTCGCCTGGGCTCGGCAGCACGGCGATGTCCGGGGGAGTGCCCTGCTGCACCTCGGACTGCAGCACCTGGCTGAGCGCACGGGTGCCGACGTACTCGACGTCGATGTGCTCCTCGGCCTCGAACGGCGCCAGCACCTCCAGGAACCTGGCCTCCTCCTGGCCGGTCCACGACGCCATGATCTGGACCGTGCCCTCCGAACCCGCGCTGGAGCACGCGGGCAGACCGCACAACACGAGCAGCAGAACCAGCAGCCGGGTCATCGTGGCTCGTACCTGTATTCCTGGATGCGGGGGTGAAGGCCGAGAAGCACGGACAGCAGGATCAGCCCGGCACCGATCGGGATGAGGGCTTCCAGGTCCGCGTAGTCGTCCGCCGCCGCCACCGAGTCGTTGACGTGCTTGGCCGCGTCGGTCAGGTCCTTGTCCGTCACCGTGTCCGGCGTGCCCGTGCTGCGCAGGTCGGACACGAACCGGACGACGGTATCCCCACAGCCGCCGTCCGCGGGCGCGCACAGCCTGGTGACCAGGTTCTTCAGTTCTTCCTGCGCGGTGGCACGGTTTGCGGACGTGCGGGTGTCCCAGATGCTCGTCACCTGGCGCAGCTCGTCCGCCGCGGCCTCCACCCGCTGTTGCGCGACCACCCCGAGCACCGTGATCACGCCGCAGCCGGCGAGCACAACGGTGGCGAAGAGCAGAGGCAGGTTCCACGCCCGGCGGAACCGTCGTCGCAGAAAGTGTTGTGCCACCACGAGGAGCACGAGCAGCGCGACGATCGGCACGGCCACCAGCACTGCCCGCCAGAAGGTCGTCGAACTGTCGTCGAGCTGTCCGCGCAGCGCGTCCTGCTGGGCCTGCACCAGCTGTTCGAACTGGGCCAGCACACCGGTCTTGGGCTCGTGCAACAGGCGGGAGGCGTACCAGAGATCGACAGCGGCCAGCTCGGTGGTGCCACCGCCCTGCCGGTAGTGTGCGTCGGCCTGTTCGATCCACCCGGTGTACGCGACGACCAGCCCGGCCACCACGCGCAGTTGTTTGCTGCCCGCCTCGCCCAGCGTGTTGTCCTCGGCGACCTGCGCGATGCTCTGGCTCGCCACCGCGATCCTGTTCTGGTAGCGGTCGCCAGGCCCGACGAGCTGCGCCTCACCCGTGCTGAAACTGTTGATGGCCAACGAATCCGCCTCGGCGAGCGCGGACCGTGCGGCGGCGGCCTCCAGCAGTGCGGGCGCGGTGCGGTCGCGCACCGTGTCGATCGTGTCCTGCACGTTGTCGAAGGCATACCACGACGACACGAGCGCGAGCAGCGTCGTGCCCAGCAGCGCGGCGCGAAGCCGGTGCAGGCGGGCGCGGGTCGTGGAGCGGACGGCCGTCATGCGGTGGCCTCGAAGGTGTTGCCACACGATTCGCAGAACGTCGCGCGCGCAGGGGAAACATGTCCGCAACGTCCACATGCGACGTTCGGACCGGCCTGCGGCGTGGCCGGACGACCGGCCTCGTCGTCGGGACCGCCGCGGGTGCCGTAGCTCCTGCTCACCTCGCTCAGCTTGACGTCGAGCTGCTCCAGGTCCGCCTTGATCCGCACCTCCCCGTTCGCCGGGTCGCCGACGACGTCGACCAGCCGGTGCAGCCGGGCGAGCACCTTCTCGTTCTTCTGCGCCGAGGCGAACGCCACCGCCTTTCCCCACTCCAGCGCGGCAAGCTCGAGCCGTCCCGCGTCGTACGCCTCGCAGCCCGCCATCACCGCCCGGCCCAGCTCGGCCTGGTTCATGGCGTGGGCGACCTGCGAGTCCATCACGCTGGAGAGCACGGTGTTCTCGGTCCACTGCGCCACGATCGGTTGCTCGGTACCGGAAACCAGGTCGCGCGTGGTCCCGGCGAGCGCCTGCACGAGGCCGACCTCGGCGATCTGGTACTCGGTCAGCTCCAGCCCCTCGGGGTCCACTTCCACGCAGACGTGGAACTCCCGGCTCTCCTCGCCCCAGGATCCGGTGGGGTACACCGTGGTCAGCGCGCCGGCGGGGGAGCCGAGCCCGGTCAGATCCAGCTGGGTGGGGAACGTCTGCCGGAGAAAGCGCACGCGGGCGAACGGCGAGGTCTCGATCCGGATCAGCAGCTCCGGCACGACCTTGCGCATCGCGGCCCGCATGGTCACGGCGAAGTCCTCCCGGAGATCAGCCTCCTCGCGGACCGCGTCCGCCGCGCCGTTGAGCGCGGACACGATCCGCAGCAGCTCCTCCGGTTCCCACCCGTCGCCCACACCGCGCGCGTCGCAGACGAACTTTCCCTTGCACTCGGCCAGGATCGCGTCGAGCTGGGCGGGGGACTCGTGCTCGTTCTTGCCGTCGGTGAGCAACAGGACGTGGCGCACGGCCGTCGGGTGGCCTGCCAGCAGCCGTTGCGCCAGCCGCAGCCACGAGCCCATCGCGGTGCCCCCGCTGGCGGTGAGGCGTCTCACCGCGCGCTTCGCCGCCGTCCTCGTCTCGGCGTTCGCGGCGACGCATCGTTCTTCATCACGCGGGTAGATCACGCGAGCCGTGTGCGTGCCCTCGACCACCGCGAAGAAGGCACCTTCGCGCACCGCGTCGACGGCCGCGGCGGTCGCCTCCTGCGCGGCCCGGAGCTTCGTCGGCGGACTGTGCATCGACCCGGAGCAGTCGATGGCGATCACCTCGGCGGCTTCGGGGGCCTCGCCGCCGGTCAAGCCCTCGAGGCCCTGCCCCGTCACGGTCAGCACGGCGTGCATCTCGGTCTCACCGGCGTACAGGTACGCGTTCTGGCTCACCGACAGGGTGAAGGCCGGTTGTGCTCCCGCTGTCACAACAACGTCCTCGGCCGAATCTTGTTGGCGAGGTCGATGAGCATGCCGTGCTCGTGCTCGTCGTGCGCCTGACCGGCCAGTCCGCGGTACGACTCCTCCAGCAGCAAGTGCAGTCCCTCCTTGCTCGGCATGGCACCGAAGACCGCGCCACCGTCCAGTTGGGCGCCCGCCTCGCCGACGCGTTTGTAAGCGGCCTCGCGCAGGATCGCGACCAGCCGGTTGCGGGCGTCGCCGTGCTCCTCACCGCCGTCGAGGTAGAGCGACGGCAACCGGGCGGCCGCCTCGCGCAGGTCGGCCGTCGTCGGCGCGCCCGACCGCAACAGTCCGGAAAGGACGATCACGGCAGCGACGGCGGCGGCGTCGTAATGCCGCGACACCTTCGGCACCTCGTCCAGCACGGCGACCGCACCCGCGCGGTCACCGGAGGCAAGCCTGATCCTGGTCAGCCCGAACGCGGCGCTGCCCTGTGACCGGTCGCGCCGCCACACCGCCTCGTAGAGCCACCGCGCCCGGTCCAGCCGCCCGTCGTGCTCGGCGCAGAAACCCAGCGCCAGCTTCGGGGCCTCCTCGCCGGGCAGCGCGTCGTACACCGCCGTGAACTCCCGTTCGGCCTGCTCGACCTCGTCACGCGCGAGCGCGAGCAACCCGCGGTGCCACGCGACCCGCCAGTCGTCGGCCTGCTGTGCCGAGCGCATGCTCTCCGCGGCCAGGTCGAGCCTGCCGAGCTCGAGCTGGGCGCGACAGCGGGCGAACCAGATCTCCGCGGTGCTCAGCTCCGCGGTCTCGAGTTTGTTCAGCAACCGCAACGGGTCCGGCGCGTCGGTGGCGGCCAGGTAGCCGGCGGCGTCGTCACCGGCGTCGACCCGCGGCACGGGCAGCCCGATCGCGACCGCCGCCGCGGCAGGGCGGCCGTCGGGCAGTGGCACCCCTGTGCCGCTGTACTGGTCCGGCCGCGTCCAGCGGTGCACCGGGGGGACCGCACCGAGCCCGGCGTCGAGCAGCACGGCCGTGGGCGCGAAGACGGCCGACGGCTCCGGCCGCGCGACGCCGTCCCGCAACGACGCGATCTCACGCCGCACGCCCTTGAGCTGTTCGGCCATCCGCGCGGCCGAGTCGAACCGGCGCTCGGGGTCCGCGTGCCTCGCCCGCGCGACCAGCCGCCGGAACGACTCGAGCCCGATCGCGAAGCCGGCGTCCGTGGTTCCCGTCTCCTGGTCCAGCCAGTCCGCGGTGCCGCGGAACAACCGTTCCACCGTGACGCCCACGGTGTGGATGTCCGACTGCACGGTCAGGCCGCGTGTCTCGACCTCAGCCTCGTCCACCTCGTAGGGCTTCGTGCCGATCCGGTCGCTCCCGCGGTCACCGGCCTTGCGCACGGCGCCGAGGTCGATCACCTTGATGCGGTCCTCCTCGCCGCGGCGGCCCGGCCGGACGATCACGTTGTCCGGCTTCATGTCGCAGTACAGGTAGCCGCGCCGGTGCAGGTACTCCATCGCCTCCAGCACCTGGAGCACGCAGAAGATGACGTGTTCCACCCGCAGCGGCTCTGTCCCGAGCACGCGCTGCCGGGTGATCTCGCGCAGTGTCAAGCCGTCGACGTACTCCATCACGATGTACTCGCGCTGCTTGCCGGCGCTGTCGGGGTGCGAGACGAAGTTGAGGATCCGCACGATGTTCTTGTGGTCCATCATCGTCAGCGCGCGACGCTCGGCGGCCGCCAGCGCGGCGTACCGGACGTCGATCAGTCCTTTGAGGACGACCAGGTTGTCGTCGAGGTGCGTGTCCCTGGCCAGGTACACCCAGCCGAGACCGCCCCGCGCGAAATAGCCGATCACCTCGTACTGGCCGGCCACGAGGTCACCCTCGTGCAGGTTCGGCAGGAACGAGTACGGGTGGCCGCAGTCCGAGCAGAAGCCCTCGCTGATGGCGGGCTGTCCCGCGTAGCTGCGGCCGACCTCCGCCCCGCAGTTCCTGTTGGCGCACTTGCGGCTCTGCTCCGGGACGTCCGGGCTGTTCAGGATCCGGCTCGACGGGTCGGGGAACTCGAAGACCGGCAACGACAGCGGATCGCCGCTCGGGTGGCTCGGCGTGACCTCGGTCGGGGTGGTCACGGTCGGGGTGGTCACGGTCGGGCCGGAGACCACCTCCGTCCCGGACAGCGGCCGCCGGAAACACGCGCCGCAGAAACCCGTTCCCCGCACCGTTCCGGTGCAGCCCGGCCGGTTGCACGCCGTCATCGCCGCTCCTCGCCGACGGTGCCGAGCGCGTGCCGGATCGCGTTCCCGTACACCTGGACCGCCTCCTCGGCGGCGGGCAGGTCGTCGAGCGGTCGCGCCAGCAACTCGTGTGCCCAGCGGTAGAGCGCGGCGAGCCCGGTGTCCTCGACGAGACCGCCGTCGTCGGCCTTCGCCTGGTAGGCGTTGAGCAGCCCACCGGCCACGCGACGCCGGTCGAGCAGCTTCTCCAGCGTCCCGACCGCCTCCTCGGCACGCCGAATGGCTCGCGCGAGCGCGTCCTCCGTCTCCTCGAGCAGGGGCCGGACCGAGTGCGGACCCGGCCGCGCGACGGCGAGACGCATTCCGCTGAGCCGCATCCGCAACGCGGCCGCGCGATGCCTGACCGGGCGGTGGTGCCGGGTGAGCAGCTCTTCCCGCACGGCGAGCATCTTGATCTGCTCGGCGAGCCGGTCCAGCCGTCCGGTGATCGAGCCGAGCTCCCACGCCCGTGCCGCGGCCAGGCTCGGTGACGACTCGCGCCGGAATCCGAGCACCACCCGTGATCCCTGCTCGGTGATGGGACGCAGAACCTCCTGCAGCAACGCCTCCGGTTGCTCGGCGTCGTCCACGCCGTCCACCACCACGGTCATCGGTGGTGTCCCGGCACGCACCTGTGCACTCGGGGTGCTGCTCTCGTCGATGCCCAGGCCGGCGCGATCGATGATGCGCCGGGACACCTGGTCCACGGTCCGGCTGGACGCGTCCACCGCGAGGTCGACGCTGCCGACGGCGGGCACGGTTCCTTCCGGTGCGCTCGCGACCACCGGGCGGGACTCCACAGTGGACAGACCGACCGCGCGGTGCAGCACGTCGCGGTCACGGCCCACCAGCACCATCACCACGTCGTGGGAGCGATGCCGGTCGAGCCAGCTCGCCAGCGTTCGTGCCAGGTCGACCTGCTCGACCTCGGGCGCGGCCTCCCCGGCGAACCCGTCGTCGAGCGGCGGGCCCCCGGTGGTCCACCGGGACAGATCGGGCAGGTGGTGCAGGATCGTCTCCACCGGGATCATCCAGGAGAGGTGGGCGATGTCGTTGGCGTACTCGCCGACCACGATGCCGAGCACCGCCCGCGAGTCGTCCGCCTCGTCGACGACGCCCGCGCCGCTGAAGCCGCTCGTCACGGGGTACTCGGTCGCGGAGTCGCGGTTCAGCTGCATCCACTCGCCACCGGGCCCGCCCCGCCCGGCGAGCTTCGCGAGCACCGAGACACCGTCGTGCACACGCCCCGGAAAACCGACAGTGCGCACGACGAGATTCCGGCGCAGCGCGGTCCGGCGCAGCGTCGCTCCCGCGCCCGGCAGCGGTCCGGCGAGATCGAGCAGCGCGACGTCACCCCGGCGATCGTCCAGCGGGGGCACCCAGCGGTCGGGCACCACATCGGCGCGCACGACCGGCCCTCGCATCCGGTCGACGAACACGTGGTCCGCGCCTTCGGGCACCAGGTGCGCGCACGTCAGCACATGCGTTTCCCCGAGCAGAACGCCCGCGCCCAACACCCCGCCGTCGGCGTCGAGCACACGCACCCGCCACGGCTCGTCGTCGGGCATGTGATCGACCACGCGCCCGAACATACGTCTGGACTTCTGCGGTCCACGGCGTGTTGTCAGCCAATCGCTCGTTTGGCCCAAGGCGGTTCCACATCGTGTGGAATCCCTACGTGACACTCACTCCTCGTCGGGCGAGGGCCACCGCACGTCCTCCCACGCGATCTCGCGGGTGCCGCGGTGCAACCACCGGGCCAGCTGTTCGATCACCCACGGCCCCTGCGCGCCCGGCCGTTCGTACCCCAGCAGCCGGCCGCGCCAGCGCGGCGTCACCAGGACCGCCACCACCCGTGGCCGGCCGTCGGCATCGGATCGTGTGATCAGGTCGGCCGCTCTCCCCAGCTCGCGGCCGTCCGCGTCGTGAACGGTCCGGCCCAGAAAGTCACTCGCCAGCATCACGTGCTCCCGGAATGCGCCCGATCACGTTGTCGCACAACCACTTCTCCAGTGCCGGTGGATCGAGCAACTCGTGCCGCACGGACAACGTGACCGCACTGCCGATGTCCTGCACGACGCCGAACGGAACCCGGAGCGGTTGCGGATCACCTGTGGTGTGCAGGCGGCGCGCGACGGCCGCCATCGACCGCCCGATCGCGCCGCCGATCCGGGTGCCGAGCGAGTGCAGTCCGATGTGGAGCGCGACCACGACGGGCGCGCCGTCGTCGCCGATCTCCAGCTCGACGTCGTCGACCTTGCCGACGAGGTAGCCGTCCGAGTCGAGCACCTGCCGGTCGAGGAGGTGGAAGTCGACCCGCAGCGGGTCCGGGTGCGGGGTCCTCCGCCCACCCCCGTGACGACCATGAGCGGGATCGCGGCCACCGCCGCGATCAGGATGAGGACCAGGTAGCCGACGCCGAGCGCGTTGGTCAGCCTGCTGTTCACCTGGTCGCCGAGGTAGTCGCGGTCGTTGGCCACGACGAGGATCGGCAGGTAGGTCAGCGGCAGCGCCACGGCGCTGAACACCAGCGAGTACTCGGTGATCATGACCGGATCCGCGGTGGTGAGCAGCAGGGCGACGCCGAGCAGGATGCTGACCACCACGACGGTGTGGAAGCGGGCGGCGTCGCGCGGCCGCACGAGCTTGCCCCACTGCCAGCCGAAGTACTGCGCGATCGTGTACCCGGCGGACAGTCCCGTCTCCAGCGCCGCGCCGAACGTGGCCGCGAAGAACCCGAGGATCACCACGGCGAGCCCGAGCTTGCCCAGCGCGATCGCCACCGGCAGCGCGGTCTGGCTCAGGCTCTCCACCCGGACGCCGATCGGTTCGAACACGACCGCGGCGGTCGCCATGACCGCCAGCGACAGCAGTCCGCCCAGCGGGAAGCCGATGAAGACGTTGAGCCGCGAGGTGATCAGGTCGCGGCGCGTCCAGCGTTCCTCGACCCCGCCGCTGGAGAAGAAGAACACCTCGTAGGGGGTCATCGCCGCCGCGAACAACGCGACCACGAAGAACCCGTAGGTCGCCCAGCTCTCCCCGCCCGGCGGCGACGGTGAGATGACCTGGCCACCGAGCTCGCCCCACGGCGGCGACAGCGCGACGAGCGCCACGACGAACACCACCAGTGAGAGTCCGGCCAGCCCGAACACGCGCTCCATGACCTCGAACTTCATCCGCCAGATCACGACCCACAGCACGAATGCCGCGATCGGCACCCAGAGCAGGTAGTGCACGCTGGTCGCCAGCTCGATCGCGATCGCGACACCGCCGATCTCCGCGCTCAGCGTCAACAGCGTCACCAGGTACGAGCCGGCCAGGTTCGCGAGCGCGACCCGCGGCCCGAGCCGTTCCCGCACGAGGTCGAACACCGGCCGCCTGCTCACCGCGGCGACGCGCCCGCACATCTCGGCGTACACGCAGATGCCGACGACACCCACGACCACCACCCACGCCAGCCGCATCCCGAACCGCGCGCCGGCCTCCGAGTTCGCGACCAGGTCCCCGATGTCGACGAACCCGCCGATCGCGGTGAGGATGCCGAGGGTGACGGCGAGCAGGCGCTTCACGACGCCCTGCCCTGGAACGCGGCCAGCTGCTCCGCCACGTCTCGCAGCCCGCCCACCGCCGTGTCGCGGAGCTGCTCGTCGGCAACGTCGTCCACGAGCGCGGCCGACCTCATCAGCAGCGGAAGCAGCTCGTCGCGCTTCGCACGTGAGGCCTGCCCCGGTACCTCGGCGTCCACGACGTCCGTGATGGCCGCGGACACCTCGTCCCGTGCGTCCTGAACGGACGCCTCCGTGTACGCCGGGAACACCGCGCCCCGAGCCTGCGCCTGCCCGACCTCGGCGGCGGTGAGCACGGCCGACCGGGCGTCGCGGGCGCTCGAGACGAGCGTTTCCAGATAGCCGTCCTCGGTCTCCGGCAGAAAACCGGGGACACTCGCGGCGAGTACGGCCGCGACCAGTGCACCACCCACGACCCATCGCCGCATGATCAGCCGATACCCCGCTTGGCCCTCCGGCAAACGTGCCCGAACGGCGCACAGCCCCGTGGCGAACAGATGCGCGCACCTCAAGCCTTGCCCAAAGCAGCGGAAATCGGCTGGGCACCGCTCGTAACCTCGGTACATGAGGCTGCTGCTGTGGTTCGGGCTGGTGTGCTTGTGCGCCATCAGCGGCGACCACCTGCTCGCCGCCGTCACGGCGACGCTTCTCGTGGCCTGCGCGACTGACCGCGCGCGCCGCTGACTTCCCGTCGGGCCCGGTGGCGCCTCGTCTGCCGGCCTACCGTCGCATCGCGCTCTGAGACCGCCCCCCAGTGCTGCCGGAAGCACGTACTTGCCGGTGATGAGGCGCGATTCGGGCGAGCATCGGCCCGTGGGCGTCCAGCCGTGCGCGGAAGTCGTGCCAGTCCCGCTCGACCGACCACGCCGACTCGGCCAGCGCGCACAACCGGGGGAACGCCAGGTATTCGGCGTGTTCCGGGGTCCGCACGAACTCGGTCCACAGCTGGCCCTGGGTGCCGAGCACGCGAGCGGCCCACGTG
>JAVXWK010000451.1:0-5175 GCA_032230575.1 Pseudonocardiales bacterium
GCGATCCTGGCCGGCGCGGTGGCCGGGTTCTTCCTGTGCCGCTCAGCGGAACGGGGTGCAACCGCGTCCGGCACGGAACCCGTCTCCTCAGCACCGTAAGGACTGAACAGGGGGTATCGGATGAAACGCATCGCGAGGCTGGCTGCGGCTGCCGTGCTCACGGCAGGGTTGACCACCGAGGCCGCCGACACCTGCCGCAACTAAGCTCCGGCGACCCGGACTTCGGAGACCACCTGGCGCACCAGCGCGCGGAGTGCCTCACGGTCGACGGTGGCCGGGTCGTCGGCCAGCCAGTCGCCGATCTCGCGGACGAACTGGTCCGGGGTCATCGGCGGGATCTCGAAGTCGAGGTCGTCGTCGCACGTGACCTCGCCGGCCCGGCTCGGGTAGATGATCAGGGCGCCGCGGATCTCCAGCCACGGCAGGAGCTCGGCGAAGCGTTCTACGCCGTCGAGCAGTTGTGAGCCGCCGCCGCGGAACGGGTGGCCGTTGCGCCAGAGCTCGCCGTCCTCGTCGCAGTAGTAGTGGCCGGGCAGCCACGACTTCGACTCGATCAGCACGAGCCGCCTGCCGCACAGCAGCGCGTGGTCGACGTCGGTGAAGACGGAGCCGGGCCAGGCGAGGCCGTGGAAGATGCGCACGCCCGGTAGCTGCGTCAGATACTCGGTCAGCAATCCGGCGGTCAGCCGTTCGCGTCTGTTTTCACCCGGACGGCCGAAAATGGTGTTCCCGTCGTACTCACCGGCGAACGCCCGTTCGGCCCTCGCGACGGCGAGATACCGGCGTGCCAGTCGGAACGCGCCGTAACCGGCGGCCGCCACGAGGGGCAGCCAGACGGCGAACAGCAGCGGGGACAACGGCAGCGTCAACGGGATCAGCAGGACGAACCATCCGCCGATCGCGGCCGCCGCTGGGGCGTGGCCGAGGCCTGCGGCGGGGACGTAGCGGACCCGCGCGCCCAGGTCGATGCGGTGCCACCAGTCCATCGAACCGAGGTCGACGCGGGGGCGCGGCGCCGTGTAGTTCGGGTCGTCGCCGAAGTCGCGCAGCTTGCCCGTGCGACCTGTTCGGCGAGGTCGCGGGCGTGCCTGCGGGCGCACGACCGGCGGCACCACGACGGCGGGGCGGTCGTAGTCGGCGCGGCGGACCGGGTCCTTCAGTGTCTCGTAGGCCTCCTGGAGCAGGCGGAAGCCGCCAGACGTCCCACCCGCGTCGGGGTGCATGACCTTGGCGAGAGACCGGTAGGCCGACTTGATCTCCGAGGCACTGGCGCCCCGGCTGACACCGAGCAACTCGTAGTAGTCGATCCCTGGCACGACACCGTCCAGTCCGAGGTTGGTGCATGAACCTTATTGGGTCCAACACTTTCGCAGGGCATACGGCCCGCCATACGCGGTCTAGTGTGTTCCTACGCAGTGCGAAGGGGCCTGTAGCGCAGTGGTTGTCGCGCCCTCCCACATGGGAGGGAACACGCCGGTTCGAATCCGGCCGGTCCCGCAAGAGCGACCTTCCCGGGCTCCCGCCTTCCTCCTCCACGGCCCGGCCGCGTTCCCGGTTCGACCATTGACGGCAGTGGTCTAGTCCACCTAGCGTGAGAGCAGCGCCGCCGCGCCGTCACCCCCAGAGGAGACCGCATGTTCAGGCGCAGAATCATCGCGGCCGCGACAGCACTCTTAACGGCAGCCACCCTCGCGGCACCAGCCTCACAAGCCGCTCCACAGACCGACATCGGCGCCCAGGCCATCACCAACCGCGTCGTCGGCTACTTCGTGCAGTGGGGCGTCTACGCACGCAACTACCACGTCAAGAACATCCGCACGTCCGGCTCGGCGAGCAAGCTGACGCACATCAACTACGCGTTCGGCAACGTCTCCGGCGGCCGGTGCGTCCTCGGCGACACCTACGCCGACTACGACAAGTTCTACGACGCGGCGTCCTCTGTGGACGGTACGAGCGACACGTGGGACGCGGGTGCGTTGCGCGGCAACTTCAACCAGCTGCGCAAGCTCAAGAAGCTGAACCCCGGCCTCAAGGTCCTCTTCTCCTTCGGCGGCTGGACCTGGTCCGGCGGATTCCCGGCGGCGGCGCAGAACGCCGCGGCGTTCGCGGACTCCTGCTACAAGCTCGTCGAGGACCCGCGCTGGGCGGACGTCTTCGACGGCATCGACATCGACTGGGAGTACCCCAACGCGTGCGGGCTCAGCTGTGACACCAGCGGGTTCAACTCGTTCAAGACGCTGATGGGCGCCGTCCGCAACCGCTTCGGCAGCAACAACCTCGTCACCGCGGCGATCACCGCGGACGCGTCCACCGGGGGCAAGATCGACAAGGCGGACTACGCCGGCGCCGCGCAGTACGTGAACTGGTACAACCCGATGACCTACGACTTCTTCGGTGCCTGGGCGGCGCAGGGCCCGACCGCCCCGCACTCGCCGCTCACGTCGTACAACGGCATCCCGCAGCAGGGTTTCTGGACGGACGCGGCGATCCAGAAGCTCAAGAGCAAGGGCATCCCGGCCAACAAGATGTTGCTGGGACTGGGTTTCTACGGCCGCGGCTGGACCGGCGTCACGCAGGCGGCACCCGGCGGCACGGCAACCGGTGCGGCGCCTGGTACTTACGAGGCCGGCATCGAGGACTACAAGGTCCTGAAGGGCCGTTGCCCTGCCAACGGCACGGTCGCCGGCACCGCGTACGCCAAGTGCGGCAGCCAGTGGTGGAGCTACGACACCCCGGCCACGATCCGCAGCAAGATCTCGTGGGCGAGCGGCCAGAACATGGGTGGCGTGTTCTTCTGGGAGCTCTCCGGTGACACGTCCAACGGCGAGCTGGTCAGCGCGATCCGCGGCGGCATCGGCTGATGCCGATCGTGCCGGGCCCGGCACGACCGGGCCCGGCACGTACGCTCAGCAGCCGCTCGACGCGATCCTGATGTCCGGGGTGCGGGCGTCCGGGCCGTAGAAGGCATAACCGATCCCGCAGCTGTCCTGTGGCGAGTAGACCATGTTGCCGTAGTGCCGGCCTGGGGTGGGCGACGTGGGGAAGTAGGCGTACACGTTCCGCGCCCGGTCCCACGCCGTCAGATACAGCTTGCCGTCAGTCGCAGTGCTGCCGCCCGCGTAGTTCGCGACCTCGATCCAGTTCGTCTTGCAGGTGGTCGAGTAGTACAGGCGGAACGTGCCCTTCGTGCTCGTTTTGGTGCCCGACACGACCCGGCTCGCACCACAGCCGGTGTCGTACGGGTCTTTTCTGTCGCAGCCGGCTCCACTGCAGGTGACGGCACTCGCGGCCGTGGCGAATCCGCCGATCATCGCGATCGAGAGCCCGATGGCGGCGGCGGTTCTGATGAGCAGCTTGTTCCCCATCGGCGCACTGTAGGTCAGGATGCTCGGACCGCCCGAGCATTTGACGACATCCAAAGGGTCGCGCTGTGGACGCACTCGAACACCTGCGCCGCCTCTGCCTCGCGTTGCCAGAGGTCACCGAACGCCTGAGCCACGGCGAGCCGACCTGGTTCGTCCGCGGCAAGAAGACGTTCGTGATGTTCGCCGACCACCACCACGACGACCGGCGAGCGTTCTGGTGCGCGGCCGGCCCGGACGTCCAGCAGACGCTCATCGCCCAGGACCCGGACAGGTACTTCCGCCCGCCCTACGTCGGCCACCGCGGCTGGCTCGGGGTCTACCTGGACGTCGAGCTCGACTGGGACGTCATCGGCGACCTGGTCGAGGACGCCTATCGGGTGACTGCCCCGAAGACGCTGGTCGCGCGACTCGACCACTCGAGTTGCCGACCCGGCTGACCTGCCGCACTCTTCCGCGCATGGCGACCTGTGACGTCTGTGGCAACGAGTACTGGATGGCCTTCGAGGTGCGCACCGTCGGCGGCGGCGTGCACACGTTCGACAGCTTCGAGTGCGCGATCCAGCGCCTCGCCCCGCGCTGCGAGCACTGCGACTGCCGCGTGATCGGGCACGGCGTGGAGGTGGAGGGCCGCTTCTTCTGCTGCGCCCACTGCGCACGTTCAGCGTCCAACGACCTGGGCGCGCAGATCCGCGACACCGTCGGCGCCCATCCCGGTTAGGTCAGCACGAGGTCCAGGCTGAGCGGCACGGGCGGCGGCAGTTCGTCCGTGCCGGTCCGGAACGACTCCAGCAGGTAGGCGACCAGGCGCTGCGACGCGGCCACCGCCACCTCCACCGGCACGCCCGCGAGACCGCCGTTGGCCACGAGCACCAGCGTCAGGTCGTGCGGCGAGAAGTCGGCCCGCAGCTGCCCACCGGCTTTCGCCCTGTCCACCAGCTCGCCGAAGCAGTGCCACGTCCGTTCCCGCACCTCGGAGTGCATCTCGGGGAACGTCGCGACGAACGCCGCGGTGAACCCGCGATCGGTCGCCTGCAGCAGGCACACCTTCTCGATCACCGTGCGGAAGCCGCGCCAGGGGTCCGGATCCGCCAGCGCGTCCTCGATCACGGCCTGGCACATCGCGAACTGCTCGGTGAACGCCTCCGCCACCAGCGACTCCTTGGTGGGGAAGCGCCGGTACAACGTCGCCACGCCAACACCTGCCCTGCGTGCGATCGCCGCCATCGGCACCTCCAGCCCGCGCTCGGCGAACAACTCCCGTGCGACAGCCAGCACCCGCGCACGGTTTTCCGCCGCGTCGGCGCGCAACTGAGACTGTGAGGCGTTCACTTCATCTCACTTTCGAGCCAAGCGGACGGGGGTCTCCACTTACCAGGCTACGTTGGAGGGCATGAACTTCCAGGGGCCATTCGCTCGCACCATGAACAAGGCGATCGTCGGACTGCGCAACGCGCCGCTGGTCGGCAAGCTCGTGCGAAAGGGGATCACCGTCGTGTCCTACACGGGACGACGCTCCGGCAAGACTTTCTCCACACCCGTTGGCTACCAACGGAAAGGCGATGTCGTCAACATCGAGGTGATGATGCCGGACGACAAGACCTGGTGGCGCAACTTCAGCGGCGAGGGCGCCCCGCTCACGCTTGACCTCGATGGCGGCGAACGGACCGGACACGCGATATCGCACCGTGACGACAAGGGCAAGGTCACGGTGCGAGTGCAGCTGTAGAAACCCTTACGTGGCAAGGCGGCGACGTTCCAACATCGCCGCCACCAGGTAGGCACCGCCGCCCAGCACCGCCAGCACGCCGAA
>JAVXWK010000464.1:0-3565 GCA_032230575.1 Pseudonocardiales bacterium
GCGATCGACCTGCTGGCCGGGCTGATTGCCGGTGCCAAGCTCTCCCCCGACGAGCTGCTCTTCGAGCCGGAGCTTGTCGTGCGCGGATCCACCGGGACGGCACCCAGCAGCAGCTGAGCCGGCCCTGGTCCACCGATCACGCAAGCCGCTTACGATCATTTGCTCTGTTCGGAAGCAGAACCATCGCCGACAATATTTTGAAGTAATTCTGCAAAATTCTTCCATCAATCTGTTCAGTATGAGTAGTGTCCTGGCCAGCAAAGTTGATCGATGGCCGGGGAGGACGAGCGCTGTGGTGACCGACGTTGCACAGCAACTGGGTTCCGTCCGGGGCGCTCCCGACTCGGCGTCCTGGTGGCGCAGCGCGGCGATCTACCAGATCTACCCACGCAGCTTTGCCGACGGCAACGGCGACGGCACCGGCGACCTGGCCGGCGTACAAGCGCGACTTCCGTACCTGCGCGACCTCGGAGTGGATGCCGTCTGGTTCACGCCCTGGTACCCGTCGCCGATGGCCGACGGTGGCTACGACGTCGTCGACTATCGCGACATCGACTCGCGCTTCGGCGACCTCGGGCAGGCCGAAGGACTCATCGCGGCCGCGCGTGACTATGGCATTCGCACCATCGTCGACCTCGTCCCCAACCATGTCTCCGACCAGCACCCTTGGTTCCAGGAAGCCCTTGCGTCGCCACCGGGCTCGGCCGCCCGCGAACGCTTTTGGTTCCGTCCAGGGCTGGGTGCCGACGGCGCGATGCCACCCAACCGCTGGGTCTCGGAGTTCGGTGGCTCGCCGTGGACGCGCACGACCAATCCGGACGGAACTCCGGGGGAGTGGTACCTGCACCTGTTCGCATCCGGGCAACCCGACGTCAACTGGGGACATCCCGACGTGCGCCGTGAGCACGAGGAAATCCTTCGGTTCTGGTTCGACCGCGGCGTCGCTGGCATCCGCATCGACTCGGCCGCGCTGCTGGCCAAGCACCCGCAGCTGCCCGACGTTGGCCCCGACCACGCGGCCGGTGACCATCCATACGTCGACCGTGAAGAGCTGCAGGACATCTACCGCAGCTGGCGCGCGATCGCGAACTCATACGGCCCGGACCGTGTCCTGATCGGCGAGATCTGGCTGCAAGACGCCGATCGATTCATGCGCTACCTCCGCCCCGACGTCCTGCACAGCGCTTTCAACTTCGACTTCCTGGTCTGTCCATGGGAGGCCGACCGGTTGCGGTCTTCTATCGACCAAACCACAACCATGCACAGCCGAGTCGGGGCGCCGGCGACATGGGTGCTCTCCAACCATGACGTCACGCGTCCGGTCACGCGTTACGGCCGCGCGGACACGTCGTTTGCCTTCGAGGCCAAGCGCTACGGCACGCCCACCGACGTCGCGCTCGGTCGGCAGCGTGCCCGCGCGGCCGCCTTGCTGGCCATGGCCCTGCCCGGCTGCGTCTACCTCTACCAGGGCGAGGAGCTGGGGCTTCCCGAGGTCGAGGACATCCCAACGACACATCTTCAGGACCCGATGCACTTCCGGTCCAACGGCACCGACCCGGGTCGGGACGGGTGCCGCGTGCCGATGCCTTGGTCAGGCAGCGAACCGCCGTACGGGTTCAACCTGGTGACCACCTCGGGAGAGACCTGGCTGCCGCAGCCGGGCGACTGGTCTGGCCTAACCGTCGAGGCGCAGTCGGCAGATCCATCGTCGACGCTGTCCCTCTACCGCGCCGCGCTGCACGCACGCCGGCACCACCCCGACCTCGGAGACGGGCCGATGTCGTGGCTCCCGTCCCTCGACCAAGTTCTCAGCTTCACCCGGGGCGATCGCTTCGCCTGTGTTGTGAACCTGCGCAGCGAATCCATCGACCTTCCCACGCACGAGCAGGTCTTGCTGACCAGCAGCCCGCTGAAAGGAGGTCGTCTGCCGGCTGACGCCACCGCCTGGCTTCAGCTGACGGCTTCCTGAGAACCGCACCACAGGCGGGTCCCTGACTACACAAGGAGCATCAAATGAGGACCTCACGTAAGGGCGTCGCCAGCGCGCTGGCTGCGGTCACCGCTGTGACCCTGCTAGCGGCCTGCGGTTCCTCCACCGAGAAGGACGCGGGTGGCGGAAAGCAGGGTGGCAAGGTCACGATCTCCGTCGAGGCGTGGCGGCCGGGCAGCGAGCAAGCGACCATCGACACCTTCAACACCCAGGTGGCAGCGTTCGAAAAGGCACACAAGAACATCAAGATCGAGCCAAAGGAATGGGAGTGGAAGGGCGAGACCTTCGCAACCCAGCTTGCGGGCGGCACCCTGCCGACGACCTTCCGAGTTCCGTTCACCGATGGCAAAGGTCTGATCGAGCGGCAGCAGATCGCCGACATCACTGACATCGTCAAGGCTCTGCCGTATGCCAGCAAGTTCAACCCGAGTGTGCTCGCGGCGGCGCAGAGCCCCGACGGACGCATCTACGGACTCCCGACCGGCGTCTATGGCATCGGCCTGCACTACAACCGCAGCCTGTTCGCCAAGGCTGGTCTCGATCCGAACAAGCCGCCGACCTCATGGGACGAGGTCCAGCAGTACGCCAAGGCCATCAAGGACAAGACCGGTGTTGCCGGCTTCGGCATGATGACCAAGGGGAACACCGGCGGCTGGAACCTCACGACGTTCACATATGCGCTGGGCGGGCGCATGGAAGCCGTCAACGGAGACACCGTCGAGGCCACCGTCAACAACGCCGGCACCAAGGAGGCGCTGGAGCGCATCAAGGCGATGCGCTGGACGGACGGCTCCATGGGCAGCGCCGCTCTGCTCGACTGGAGTGGCATCAACCAGCAGTTCGCTGCCGGCAAGATCGGCATGTACATGAGCGGCTCCGACGTGTACCAGGCGCTCGTGCAGCAGAACAACATCAAGCCGGACGACTACGGGCTCGCGCTGTTGCCGATGTCCAGTTCGCCGGACGCGGGGCTACTCGGCGGCGGTTCAGTCGTCGCGGTCAGCGCCAAGGCGAGCAAAGCGCAGCAGAAGGCTGCTGTCACGTGGAACGACTACTACTACATGCGCCGGCTCACCGAGCAGGCTGCTGCTGCCCTCGATGCCAAGACCCTCAACGACGGCAAGCAGCCCGTCGGCACTCCGGCGTTGCCCGTGTTCGACGAAGCGACGCTCACGCAGTACAACGACTGGATCAAGCCCTACGTCAATGTCCCGCTCGACCAAATGACCGCGTTCACCTCCGGCGTCTTCTCCCAGAAGCTGGTCTCCGAGCCACCGGCGCACACCCAGGAGCTCTACGGGTTGTTGGACTCGGTCGTGCAGAAGGTGCTCAGCGATAAGAACACGGACATCGACGCCTTGCTCGAGAAGGTCAATGCGCAGGCGCAGGACGTTGTGGCCAAGTCATAGGACCTGGCTAGCGCATGCCGAGCCGACGGGGCTGCCTGACAGCCCCTCCGCCCGATCGGGCGGCCCCGTCACTCGCGCTCCCTGCATCCCAGCCACGGGAAGGATTCCGACATGACTGCCGACACGACGGTCGCCAGACCGCTCGGGTCAGGCCTCTGGCGCCGGC
>JAVXWK010000152.1:0-6874 GCA_032230575.1 Pseudonocardiales bacterium
CACCGCGTACGCCGAGGTGCCGCCACGCGTCGAGTACGAGGTCACGCCGCTGGGCAAGACGTTGGTGCCGCTGGTGATCGCGCTCGCCGAGTGGGCGATCGAACACCGTGACGAGATCAACGCCAACCGCACTGGCGCGCTGCCACCCACCGGGTCACGAACTACGGCATGATCGCCGCGTGGACCGTCGCAGGTTTCTGAAAGTCGCAGGACTCGCGGGTGCCGGTGCCGCGCTCGCCGCCTGCACCGGCACAACGCCGCCGAAAGATCCGGTCACCACCCCGGCGTCCACTTCGTCCGTTCCGAGTGGACCGCCGAACTGGGACGCCCTGCGCTCCAAGATGTCCGGCCGGCTCATCCTGCCCGGTGAGGACGGCTTCACCTACCAGGGCTTCAACCCCGTGTGGGACAACCGCAAGCCCGCCGCCATCGCCAGGGTCGCCTCCCCCGCGGACGTGCAGGCCTGCCTGGAAGCGGCACGAAAGCGCGTGCCGATCGCCGCCCGCAGCGGCGGCCACAGCTACGCCGGGTACTCCTCGCCCGAGAACGGCCTGCAGATCGACCTGCGCAAGCTCGCGACCGTCGAGGTGCTGCCGGGTGACCAGGTCCGGGTCGGCGCCGGAGCCCAGCTCGGCGAGGTGTCGCGGGTGCTCGCCGCCTCGGGCCGCGCCCTGCCGACCGGCACGTGCCCGACCGTCGGCGTCGCGGGCCTCACGCTCGGCGGCGGCATCGGCGTGCTCTCCCGCAAGTACGGCCTGACGTGCGATCACCTCGTCTCGGCGACCGTGGTGACGGCGGACGGCCGGGTGCTCACCGCGTCCGCCCAGCAGGAACCCGACCTGTTCTGGGCGTTGCGCGGTGGTGGCGGCGGCAACTTCGGGATCGTCACCGAGTTCGTCTTCGGCACGGTGCCCGCGCCCGACGTCACGGTCTTCTCGCTGCAGTACGACGCGGGTCCCACCGCGGACGTGCTCGGTGCCTGGCAGACCTGGATCGCCGAGGCGCCCGGCGAGTTGTGGTCCAACGTCGTCATCCGCGGCGGCGCCCAGCCGACGTGCCGGGTCGGTGGTTGCTTCATCGGGTCCGTCGGCGACCTCGCGGCGCTGCTCAACGCGCTCCCCGCGCCCGCCAACCGGTTCATCCAGCCGAAGAGCTACTCCGAGGCCGTGCAGTACTTCGCGGGCAGCGGGATCGAGCACGAGTCGTTCGTCGCCTCCTCGCGCATCGTGCGCGAGCCGATCAGCGATCCGGCGAAGGCGGTCGGCCTGATGAACGGCCAGACCGACGAGTCGTACCTGATCTTCGACGGGCTCGGCGGCGCGATCGCCGGCATCGCGCCGGACGCCACCGCGTTCCCGCACCGCAGCGCCCTCGCGTCCGCGCAGATCTACTTCAAGACGCCACCAGAAGGCGCGACGGACACGGCCCGGCGGATGGGCCAGGTGCGCGACGGCCTCGGCGATCTGGTCGGCGAGACCGGGTACGTCAACTACATCGACCCGCAGCTGCCGAACTGGGCGACGGCCTACTACAGCGGCAATCTCCCGCGGCTCAAGCAGGTCGCCGCGAAGTACGACCCCGACGAGGTGTTCGCCTTCGCCCAGGGAGTGGGCGCATGAACTCGTTGCTGCTCGCCGCGGCGTTCGCCATGGTCGTCCGCTCGCTGGCGGCGAACCGGCTGGACCGCTGGTACCTCGGCGCGCCGATCGTGATGGTGCTGGCCGGTGTGGCGGTCGGGCTGTTCAACGAGAGCTCCATCGCCGAGGGCCTCAACACCGAGTCGGTGCAGCACGCGGCGGAGATCATCCTCGCGGTGCTGCTGTTCGTCGACGCCACCGAAGTGCGCGCGGGCCGTCTGTGGGGCGCGTATCCCGGCCTCGTGGCTCGCGTGCTGCTGGTCGCCATGCCGGTGAGCCTCGCGCTGGCCGCGGTGCTGGGCTGGTTGCTGTTCCCGAGCCTTTCATGGGCCGTGCTGATCCTGGTCGCGTGCGTGACGGTGCCGACCGACTTCGCCCCGGCGGAACGGGTGGTGCGCGACCCGGCGCTGTCGGTGCGGGTGCGCAGCACGCTGAACATCGAGAGCGGCTACAACGACGGCATCGTCTCGCCGCTGTTCCTGTTCGCGCTGATCCTGGCCGGGGACGACTCGCAGGAACGCACCCCGCTCGAAGCCCTCGCCACGGTGTGCCGTTCGCGGTCAAGGCGATCGTCGCCGGTGTCGTGATCGGCGCGCTGCTCGGCTGGCTGATGGACCGCGCGCACCAGGCAGGGTGGGTGAGCAACCAGTCCGCGCGGGTCGCCGTGTTGCTGGCGCCGCTGCTGACCTACACCGCCACGGTCGCGATCGACGGCAACGGCTTCGTGGCGTCCTTCGTGTGCGGCATCGCTTTCCGTTACGTACACCGGTTGTTGAAGGCTCGGAGGGTCCACAAGGGACGTTCGGAGGCCCGTTCAGACGCTCTCGACACCGATCTGCACCTGCTGGAGGACGTCACCGGCCTGCTCACGATGACCATGTGGTTCGTGGTGGGCATCGCCGCCGTGCTGATCTTCTGGGACGGCCTCACCTGGCAGGAGGTGCTCTTCTCCGCCGCCGTGCTCACCGTCGTCCGCATCGTGCCGGTGTTCCTCGCCTTCGTCGGGTCGAGGTTGTCCAACCGTGAACGCCTGCTCGTCGGGGCGCTGGGACCGCGCGGCACGACGACGATCGTGTTCGGGTTGCTGGCGTTCAACAAGCTGCCGATCGGCGACGCCGCCAACCTGATCCTGACGATCACCGTGCTGTGCGTGCTGGGCAGCGTTGTGCTGCACGGCATCGGTGCGACGTGGCTGACTAGGCCACGAGCAGGTCGATGACGCCCGGCAGCTCGGCGCGCAGCTCCGCGACCGTCTCGGCATTTCCGGACAGGTGGTGCAGCAGCGCGCGCTGGAAGATGCCGTCGAGCGTCACGTAGACGGTGCCCGGTGACGCGGTGGGTGTGCCCTCGCGCAGCTCGGCGTAGCGGCTGACCACCCGCCACACCATGTCCTCCCGGTGACCGTCGATCTCCAGCACGTCGGCGCGGAAGTACTCCTCGAACAGGCTCTGGTTGCGCAGGTCGTACCAGAGCCGGTGCAGGGTCGCGTCCTGGACCAGCGTGTCGAAGAACATCGCCACGAACTCCTCGCGCAGCTGCTCAGCGCTCGTGGCGTCGGCGACGACCTCGTCGTACTTGGTCACGCAGACGCGCTCGTACTGGCGGACGGCCTCGACGATCAGGTCGCGCTTGTCCGTGAAGTAGTAGTGCAGGACGCCGTGGGAGAACTCGGAGTTCTGCGCGATCTCCCGCAGGCTCGTGCGGGCGTAGCCGAGCTCGGCGAGCGTGTGCAGCGTCGCCACGGCGAGCTCGGTCCGCCGGGCGTCGAACTTGTCGACCTGCCGGCGAGCGATCTTGTCCTGCTTGCGCTGGTCCTGATCTGTCTGGACGACATCAGTCACACCGCGGATCGTAGCTCGGATCGCGACAACTGCTGACCGTTCGTCCAAAGAATCTTGGACGGTCGTCAAGATTTTCCTTGACGACTGTCAAGCCTTGATTAGTGTGTGAGCCAACTCACTTCAGGAGGCGACTCGATGACGAGCTATCAGCTCACCGGACGAAAAGCGCTGGTCACCGGCGGTGCGCGAGGTCTGGGCGCGGGCATGGCGGAGGCGTTGGCCGCGGCCGGCGCGGCGGTGCTGATCGGCGACGTCCTGGAGGACGAGGGCAAGCAGACCGCCCAGGCACTGCGTGACTCGGGCGCGACGGTGGAGTTCGTGCCGTTGGACGTCACCGACGACGCGAGCTGGGCCTCGGCGGTGAACACGGCGGTCGACGCGATCGGCGGGCTCGACATCCTCGTGAACAACGCGGGCATCGAGATCACCAGCCTGATCACCGAGCTGCAGACCGCGGACATCCGCAGGATGCTGGACGTCAACGTGCTCGGCACCGCCCTCGGCATGAAGCACGGCCTGCGCGCGATGCGTCCCGGTGGCGCGGCGGGCAACGGTGGCTCGATCATCAGCGTCGCGTCCGTCGCCGCGACCATCGCCTTCCCCGGCATCAGCGTGTACTCGGCGACCAAGTCCGCCATCGACCGGCTGACCCGCGTCGCCGCCGCGGAGTCCGGGAAGCTCGGCTACGGCGTGCGCGTGAACTGCATCTATCCCGGTCTCACGCCCACCGCGATGGGTAACCAGCTGGCGGTGGACTGCGCCGAGCTCGGTTTGTTCCCGTCACCGGAAGCCGCCGCCGGCGCCGTCGTGGAGCTGACGCCGCTCGGACGACTCGGGCAGGTCGACGACATGGCCGACGCGGTGGTGTTCCTCGCCTCCGACGCCTCGAAGTTCATCACCGGAGCGGGTCTTCCGGTCGACGGCGGCATGGGGATGTGACATGGCGAAGCCTGTTGTTGTTTATGGAGCCTCCGGCTACACGGGCCGCCTGATCTGCGAGTACCTGCGCGAGTACGGGATTCCGTTCCTCGCCGCGGGCCGCGACGGCAAGCGCGTCAAGGAGGTCGTCGACGCGGTGCCCGGCATCGAGACCGTCGAGTACGAGGTGCTGGAGGTCGAGCACAACGAGGCGGCGCTGACCGAGGCGTTCTCCGGCGCTCGCGTTGTGCTGAACACCGTCGGGCCGTTCTCCCGCTACGGCCACGAAGCGGTGCGGGCGAGCCTCAACGCCGGAGCGCACTACACCGACACGAACGGCGAGCAGGACTGGATGATCGACGCCGAGGCGCGGTACGGCGCTTCGTTCGCTGCTCAGGGTCTGCTGCTCTCCCCTGGCCTCGCGCAGATGTACACGGTCGGCGAGATCGCCGCGCAGATCTGCCTGGAGCACCCCGGACTGGACACTTTGGACATCGGGGTGTTCTGGAAGGGTTATCCCACCGTCGCTTCCACGAACACGATCCTCACGAACGCGGCGTTCGCCAAGGCGTACTACCTGGAGCAGAACGAGTACGTGGAATGGCCGGCGGACGCGGGACTGTACGAGCTGGTCGTACCCGGTCAGCACGAGCTCGGCCTGGCGCTGCCGTGGGGTGGCACAGCGCATCCCGTGTGGTTCAAGAAGGATCCACGCGTGGCATCGGTGCGAGCACTCGGTGGCGTGTTCAACCGGCCGTTGATGCTCGGGGTGCCGCAGATCGTCACGGCCGCCCTCCAGGAGATGGAGGGCAAGTCGGACGCGGAGAAGTACGACATCGTCGACGCGTTCTCGGCGCAGGTGCGCAGTGAGATGCCGCCGCGCGAGAACCCGCGGATCAACATCTCGCTGGACTCCGTGCACGCGTCGGGGCCTTTGGGGCGCGCACACTGCGTCATCCACGGCAACTGCAACTACAAGCAGACGGCGTTGCTGAACGTGCACGCCGCCGTGCACCTGCTGCAGGACGTGCCGCGCCGGGCCGGGTTCGCGTCGGGCTGCCAGGCGTTCGGGCACCGGGAGCTGCTGGGTGCGCTGCGGTCGTTCGGCCTGGTGCTCGACCCGATCGTCGAAGTGCACCGCTGATGCGACTCTCCGACTACCTGGACAAGGGCGCGTCACTCGGAGGCGACGCGCCCTGTCTCACGATCGGCGGTGTCTCCCAGACCTACGCCGAGGTGCACCAGCGCTCTCGGGACATCGCGGGAGCGTTGCAGGACAGCGGAATCGGGGCCGGTGACCGCGTGGCGGTGTTGTCGGCCAACGATCCGCTCGCGCTCACGTGCGTGTTCGGCATCTCGCGGGCCGGTGCGGTGTGGTGTCCGGTCAACCCGCGCAACGAGGCGGCGGAGAACCGGGAGCTGCTCGACCTGTTCGGGTGCCGGTGCCTGTTCTTCCAGTCCGCGTTCGCGCCATTGGTCGCGCGCATCCGCGACGAACTGCCCGCGCTGACCACGTTGGTGTGCCTGGACGGCGAGGTCGAGGGCGCGGTCACGTTCACGTCGTGGCTTGCCGAGCACGGACGGGAGCCTTCGCCGGTTTCCGTTGCTGACGACTCACTTTGCGTGCTGGCCGGGACCGGTGGCACGACCGGGCGGCCCAAGGGCGTGCGGCTGACCGGGCACAACCTGGAGACCGCGACCGCGCTGACGTTGATGAGCTACCCGTTCGGCGTGCGGCCCAGGTATCTGGCTCTCGCACCGTTGACGCACTCGGCGGGCGTGCTCACGTTCCCGATCATGGCGCTCGGCGGCGAGACGGTGATCATGCCGGCGCCGGACCTCGGCGAGTTCCTCCGGCTGATCGAACATCACGGGATCACGCACGCGTTCCTGCCGCCGACCGTGATCTACGGCCTGCTCGACCATCCCGCGCTGGATTCGACGGACCTGAGTTCGTTGCGGTGCCTCTGGTACGGCGCCGCGCCGATGTCCCCGGTGCGGCTGACCGAGGCGCTGCACCGGATCGGGCCGGTGATGGGGCAGCTGTTCGGGCAGACCGAGGCACCGAACATGATCGCCACTTTGGCCCCCGCGGACCACTTCCTGCCCGACGGCTCGATCGCCACCGCGCGGCTTTCCTCGGCAGGGCGGCCGACTCCGTTGACGCAGGTCGCGATCATGGCTTCAGACGGTGCCTTGCTGGGGCCGGGTGAGCGTGGCGAGATCGTCGTGCGCGGGCCGTTGGTGATGGCCGGCTACCACGAGAACCCCGCCGCGACGGCCGAAGTGAGTGCTTTTGGATGGCACCACACCGGCGACATCGGCTACCTCGACGAGGACAACTACCTCTACATCGTCGACCGCGCCAAGGACATGATCATCACCGGTGGCTTCAACGTGTACTCGGCCGAGGTCGAGCAGGCGCTGCAGGCACATCCCGCCGTCCAGGACAGCGCCGTGGTCGGGCTGCCCGACGAC
>JAVXWK010000419.1:0-5041 GCA_032230575.1 Pseudonocardiales bacterium
CGCGACGCGCTGGGTTCCGTGGCCGGGGTAGAGCTGCTCGTCGTGTGGGCCCGGTTCGGCCGGGGATCCTCCGGCGGATCCCCGGGGTGAACACCCACGAGGAGATCAGCGCCCGATCGGGACAGGAGGGAGACAGCCGCGCTCCGCGCGGCGCGGCGCGGCGCAGGCGGGGGCGGCCGGCGCCCCGGCCTGCGTCCCGGGGTCACTGCCCGACGCCGACCGGCTGCCTGTCCTCCGGCTGGGCCGTCCCGGCGGCCTGGGTGAGGCCGGCGCCCTCGACGTCGAGGGCGGGCAGCCAGCGCAACCAGCGGGGCAGCCACCAGGCCTTGTCCCCGAGCAGCGCCAGCGCGGCCGGCACCAGCACCATGCGGACGACGAACGCGTCCACGAAGATGCCCACGGCCAGGGCGAACGCGATCGACTTCACGGTCGCCTCGCCGGCCGGGACGAAGCCGGCGAACACCGAGAACATGATCAGTGCGGCAGCCACGACGACCGGTGCCGCCTGGCGGAAGCCCGTGGTGATGGCCTCGATCGGCTTGGCGCCGCGGTGGTGCGCCTCGTGCATCCGGGACACCAGGAAGATCTGGTAGTCCATCGCCAGGCCGAACAGGATGCCGATCACCAGGATCGGGGTGAGGCTGATCAGCGGGCCGGTGCTGTCGAGGTTCACCGCGTCGCCGAGCCAGCCCCACTGGAACACCGCCACCGTGGCGCCCAGCGACGCGCCGATGGTCAGCAGGAAGCCGAGCACACCGACGAGCGGCACCAGCAGCGAGCGGAACACCAGGATCAGCAGCACCAGCGCCAGGCCCACGACGACGGCCAGGTAGATCGGCAGCGCGCGGTCCAGCGACGTGGCCACGTCGACGCTCACCGCGGTGGCGCCGCTGACGTAGGCCTTGCCGCCGTCCAGAGTGGACAGTTCGGTGCGCAGGTCGGCGACGAGCTGTTCGGTGGCGGCGCTGTCCGGGCCGGACTTCGGGATGACCGTGACGAGCGCGGCGGAACCGTCCGGGCTCGGCTGGGCGGGCGTCACCAGGGCGACGTCGTCGAGCTTGGAGATCGGCTCGGCGGCCTTCGTGGCGGTCGCGGCGGCGCCGTTGCCCTCGACGAGCACGAGGATCGGTCCGTTGAAGCCCTCGCCGAAGCCCTGCGCGAGGATCTGGTCGGCGCGTTCCTGGGTGGAGCCGGCCGGCGGTTTCTGGATCAGCGTGGTGTCCATGGACGCCACCGGGATCGCGACGATGCCGAGCGCGACGACGCTGAGCTGCAGCGCGACGACGCGGTTGCGGGTGACGGCCTTCGCCCAGCCGCGGATCACGCCGCGGTCGGTGGGCTCGGCGGTTTGCGCGCGCTCCTTGCGGGTCAGCACGCGGCGGCCGAGCATGCTCAGCACCGCGGGCACCAGCGTGACGGCGATCAGCACCGCGACGACGATCGTGGCCGCGGCCGAGACGCCCATCTGCGTCAGGAACGGGATGCCCGCGATCGCGAGGCCCACCAGCGCGATGACGACGGTGAGACCGGCGGTGACGACCGCGGAGCCCGCCGTGCCGACCGCGGTGGCGACGGCGTGGCCGACGTCAGAGCCGCGGCGCAGTTCCTGGCGGTAGCGGTTGATGATGAACAACGCGTAGTCGATGCCGACCGCGAGCCCCAGCATCGAGGCGAGGATCGGCGTGGTCGACTGCAGGTCCATGAACCCGGACGCGATGGTGATGCCGAGCGTGCCGATGCCGACACCGATGCCGGCGGACAGCAGGTTCATGCCCGCGGTCACGAGTGAGCCGTAGGTCAGCGCGAGGATGACCAGCGCCAGCACGACACCGACGGCCTCGGTGGGCCCGCCGACGTGCGGCGTCTCCTGCATGGCGGTGCCGGTGACCTCGACGGTCAGCCCGGCCGCACGTGCCTTGTCGACGGCCTTGGTGAGCTCGGCGCGCTGCTCGTCGGTGACCTCACCGGGCTTCACGTCGTAGGTGACGGTGCTGTAGCCGACGTCGACGTCCTTGTTGACGCTCGGCGCGGCGGGGTCGAGCGGGTTGGTCGCCTGCTTGACGCCCTTGAGCGCGGTCTCGTCGGCGACCAGGTCGGTGATCGTCTTGATGTGCTGCGGCAGCTTCTGGCCGTCCGGCGCCTTCAGCACGACCTTGGCGGTCGCGGTCTCGCCGGCGCCGAACTTGTCCTGGATGCGCTCGAGCGCGGTCGTCGACTCCTGGCCGGGGATCGACATCGAGTTGGACGTCTCACCGCCGAGCGTGAAGGCACCGGCACCCGCGCCGATCAGCACGAGCAGCCAGATCAGGACGACCGCGAGCCGGTGCTTGTGCGCACTTCGGCCGAGTCGGTGGAGAAGTTTCGCCATGATGGTCAGGCCTCCCGGTGCCCGAGTGCGTCGTAGCAGGTAGCGAGGATCAAGGGGCGCCAGGTCGTCTTGTCGCCCTCCTGGTTGGCCAGGAGGGTGAGCACGGCCATGGCGCTGAGGGCGCCGACGATGCGGATCGCGCGGGCCAGTTCTTTCTCGGGTTCGATGACGAACATCTCGTTGAGCAGCAGCTCGTCCTGGGCCTGCTGGGGGTCCTCGCCCGGTGCGGTCATCGAGCGGAACAGCAGCGCCACCAGACCCGGCCGGTCGAGCGCGATGTCGGTGAGCAGCTCCAGCGCCCTCATTTCGCGCTGTGGTCCCGGCGGCATCGGCGTGACCAGTTCGAGCACGTGCCTGCTCAGCACGCGGCTCTGCTCCCACGCCGCTTCGAAGAGAGCGTCCTTGCTCGGGAAGTGGTGCAGCAGGCCGGCTTTGGACAGCCCGACGGCATCGGCGAGCGTCTTGAGCGACGTCTGCTCGAAACCGTGCCGCGCGAAGAGCGCGGCGGCGGCGTCGAGGATCTTCTCGTCGACTCCGGCCTTGGGCTGTCGTGGCATGTGGGCGACTTTACGGCGTTTACCGACCGGTTCGGTAGGTTTACCGACCGATTTGGTCGGTGGCGTTCGTCACCGCAATGGATGAGTGATCGAGATGAGAGCGGTCCTGGAAGTCACAGGCGGTTACCTCGCGCTGTCCGGACGGATGACGCGCGACGAGGTCGGCTCGGCACTTGCGGCCATCGCTGAGTACGGCAAGGACGAGGACTTCGGGGGAGCGGCTGGCCTCACGGTTCGACGAGGACCTCCACATCAGCGCGCCGCTGTGACGGACAATCAGGGGATGTTCGTCTTCGACGCGGAGCTGTGGGTCTGGGACGCCAGGCGCATGGACACCTGGACCTTCGTCACGCTGCCCGAGGACGTCTCGGACCAGATCCGCGACATCGCCACGCCGGGCGCGGGCTTCGGCTCGGTCAAGGTCAGGGTCGGCGTGGGCGCGAGCAACTGGTCGACGTCCGTGTTCCCGGACAAGCAGTCCGGGTGTTACGTGCTGCCGATCAAGGCGGCCGTGCGGAAGAAGAACGACGTGGGACCGGGCGACGTCATCGAGGTGACGGTCGAGCTCGTCTAAAGCGACCAGTCGATGTCCGCGTAGATCGCGGCGTGATCTGAAGCCGCGTGCACCTCGTTGGTCATGGTTTCGTAGACGTCCCAACGGTTCTTGGTCCGCGGCCCGCGCCACACGCCCTTGCGGAACACCCCGCCGCCGACGGCCTTGGCGAACAAAGACGGCGACAGCAGGACGTAGTCGATCTTGCCCTTCTGGTTCACGCCGCGGTACGTGCCGAGCCGGTGGTCCCACTCGAAGTCCGGGTGCTCGCTGATGTCGCGCAGGCCCGTGCGCTGGAACAAGGGCCGCAAGGCCTCGCTGTCCGCGGTGTCGTTGAGGTCGCCGACGACGGCGATGTACTCGTGGCCCTCGTCGCGCAACCGGTTCACGATGCGGGCGATGCGGACCGCCTGGCGGAAGCGGCGGCGCGCGCCGATCGGGTCGCCGGGGGAGCCGTAGCCCTTGGACTTCAGGTGGTTCACCAGCACCACGACCTCGGGGCCGAACGGGGTGCGCACGTGGTACTCGGCGCAGTCGCGGGAGAAAATGACGCCTGAGGTGTCGCGCGCGTACACGTGCGTGCGGATGGTGATGACCTCGTGCGCGTCGCGGGTCAGCAGGCCCACGTTGATGCCGCGCTCGTCGTTGCCGTCGATGAGGTGGACTTCCTCGTACGGGGTCCAGCCGACGTGCTTGAGCATCGACGCGGAGAACATGTGCAGCAGTTCGCGGGACTCGGCCTCGACCACGCCGAGGACGTGGGCGCCGACGTCGCGCATCACCTGGGCGGTGTGGCGGGTGGCGAGCTCGCTGATGGGTTCGGTGGTGAGCTCCACCCAGCCGACCCAGGACTCGCGACCGCTTGCCACGACTGAGGTTTCGCCGGTGCGGTGACGCGCGAGGAACCGGCCGCGGATGCGTCGCAGGATCGCGTACTTGCTGCGGTCATTTCGCAGCAACTCCAGCGTCACCAGGTTTTCGCGCAGCTCTTCCTTGACCTCGGGCGTGTACGTCTCGAGAGCGATCAGCTCGTTGAACCGGGCGTGGGCGGCCAGAACCGGGGCCGCGTGCTTGGTCGCGTTGCGGCCCATCACTTTGGGGCGCTCGAA
The DNA here is from genome assembly GCA_032230575.1 of Pseudonocardiales bacterium. GTDB lineage: Bacteria > Actinomycetota > Actinomycetes > Mycobacteriales > Pseudonocardiaceae > Lentzea. The sequence continues at coordinate 4,588 of JAVXWK010000419.1, forward strand.
CATGTTCTCCACGTTGAACGACCCGATTCGGGTGTGGCTCATCGACTCCAGGGTCGCATGTGGAGGAACAACCATGCCCTGGTCCGCTTGGGTGATCTTTCGCGGGAAGAACCGGTGGAGGGCCCCCGGTGGCTGGGCTGCCGGATGGTGACAAGGGGCCCTCCGAGCATCGGCTACCGCATCACGGGCAGGTGCTGCGGCTCAGGATCGACACCTTGTTCGGGTTGCCGTTGTCGATCTCCTTGCTGTCCTTCTTGCGCGCCGGCGCGACGAAGCACTTGTTGAAGATCGTGCCGTTCTCGCGCACGAACTCCAGCTCGATCGCGCGAGCCTGGTTGCAGTGGTTGTTGTAGTAGACCGTGGTGGTGACGTTGCCGTCGCCCCAGGAGATGTTGATCTTCTGACCGCTCGGCGACGCGCAGGCCGCCGACTTGCGGTGCACCGCCTGGACGGA
>JAVXWK010000584.1:0-6262 GCA_032230575.1 Pseudonocardiales bacterium
GCGGTGTTCGCGCACGCCGGAGTGCGCCTGTCGCGAGACGAGGCCGCCGCGTGTGTCGCCTCGCTGCGGGAGATGATCAGGTCGCCGGCCCTGGAGTACAAGGCGAACCACCTGCTGCGCTCGAAGAACCGGTGGGTGCTGCTGTGGTTCCTCGGGCCTCGCGGGCCGCTGGCCGGACGGGCTCGCGTGCAGCTCGTGGACAAGCGGCGGTTCCTGGCGTCACGGGTGCGCGCGGAGTTCGGAGCGGTTTCCGGGCCGCTGGAGCTCTACAACGACCTGCTGCGCGCCCGTGGGCCGCGCGGAACGCTGGACCCGTTGTTCCCGGCGATCTTGAGGGCCGTTGCGCAGTGGGGCGGGCCGGTGTCTATCGTGCACGACCAGCAGCTGTCGTTGACTGACGGACGGATCCGGCAGCTCAAGAAGCTGGCGCCTCGGCTGGAAAGCCTTACGCTGGTGGACTCGCAGTACGACGCACGCGTCCAGGTCGCCGACTTCCTGGCCGGGATCGCGCGTCGCGTCGCGGAGGAAGAGCTGAACGGGCGGCCTGACCGCGAGGTGATCGACCTGCTGATGCCTTTTGTCGTCGGACCGAGGATGTGGAATGCCTGACCTGATCTTCAGTGACGCACGGCTGGCGCGGCTCTACGACGCGTTCGACGGGCCGCGCGACGATCTCGCGCTGTACACCGGGATCGCGGACGAGATCGGGGCTGCCAGCGTGCTCGACGTCGGGTGCGGCACGGGGTCCTTGGCGGTGCTGCTCGCCGCGTCGGGGCGTTCGGTGGTCGGGGTGGACCCGGCGCTGGCGTCCTTGGAGCTCGCGCGCGCCAAGGATTCCCGTGTCACGTGGATCCACGGCGACGCGACCTCGCTGCCGCCGCTGGCCGTCGACCTCGTGACCATGACCGGCAACGTGGCGCAGGTGTTCCTGGGCGAGGACTGGGAGGCCACGCTCCGGGGTGTGCGCGGTGCGCTGCGGCCGGGTGGGCACTTCGTGTTCGAGACCCGGCGGCCGGAACGACGGGCCTGGGAGGACTGGGCGCGCACGAAGCCGCGGGTGCTGGTCGGGGTTCGCGAGCAACTGGAACTGCTCGACGTGAGCCTGCCGTTCGTGTCGCTCCGGCACATCTACAGCTTCCCGGACGGCACGGCCATCGCCTCGGAGTCGACCCTGCGGTTCCGCTCGCGCGCGGAGGTCGAGCAGAGCCTGGTGCGGTGTGGCTTCAAGGTCGTCGACGTGCGCGACGCACCGGACCGGCCGGGTCGCGAGTACGTTTTCATCGCCCAGAAATAGGAATCGGGACATGGCGTTCGGCTACATCGGATCGATGCGGACCAAGCCCGGTCGCCGCGACGACGTGGTGGCGATCCTGACCCGTGGTGAGGACGGCCTGCGGGAGGCGGGCTGCCGCCTCTACGCCGTCGGCCTCGACCCCGAGGACCAGGACAAGATCTGGATCAGCGAGATCTGGGACTCCGCTCGGCACCACGCCGACTCGTTGCAGCTGCCCGAGACCAAGGCGGCGATCGCCGAGGCCATGCCGATGCTCACCGGAGAGTTCTCCGGCCAGAACGTGGAGATCGTCGGAGGCCTGGGCGTCAGCTGACGAGAGCGGGCTGCTTCCAGGCGTGCACCAGCCACGGCAGGATCCGCGGCATCCGGTCGGCCACGATGTCGTGCAGCACCACGATCATCCGGCCGGACTGCCCTGGTCCCGCGTCGAGCCACACGGCCTGCATCAGCACGCCCGCCTGGAGGTCGAGCCCCGCCTCCGCCCACGCCAGTGCGGCGTCCGTGGCGGCGGCGGGGTCCGCGACCTCCACGTGCGCGAAGCCGGAACGACACAGTTCGGGGTGCAGTTCCACCAGGGAATCCACCGCGGCGGCCAGGCGTCCCACGCCCAGGCCGGCCCGAACCTGCACCGTAATCGCTCTCACGTTAGGAGACCCTAACCTAAGCTCCACGCGGGATCGCGCCCACTGAGTCCTAGGACACGGTCGAGCAGAGGCGCGTTCGAGCCGACCTCCACCGCTGCTCCGAACAACGAGCCGTCGCGGTCGTCCGGGCCGATCGACGACACGAAGCCGTGGACGACCTGGAGCAGCTCCTCCTCGACGGCGAACGGTTGCCCGGTCGCGCGCGCGAGATCCCAGCCGTGCAGCACGATCTCGTCGAGCGCCACGGCACCCGCGACCTCGCCGGGCAGGTCGACGCCCCCCGCCCTGGTCATGCCGTCCCAGGCGGCCTTCGCACGCCACGCCTCCGCGAGCTCGCCCAGCCGTGCGGGGATCGACTCGCGGAAGTCGAGCGGCAGCCGTGACGCGTCACCGGCGGCCGTGCCTTCCAGCGGGGTCTTCAGCGCTGCCATGGTGAACGCCACGGACAGGCCGTTGACGTGGTCGAGCAGGTCGCCGACCGAGTAGTCGGGACACGGGGTCGGGGCCTCGAGGTCCCCGTCCGTCACGTTGCGCACCAACCCCGCGAGCTGATCGGCCGCGGGTGACAAGTCGAACATCAGTAGCCGTCTCCTCCCCAGAAGGTCTCCTCGAGCGTGTCCGCCGTGCCGGCGAGCAGCTGCAGCGGGTCGGTGAACTCGTGGATGTCGAGGTCCTGCAGCGGCAACGAGTGCCGCACCACGACGTGCTCCCCCATGATCGCGAGACCGCACGCGACGGTGGACTTGCCGACCTCCTCCAGCACCTCGCGGAGGTTCACGTCCTTCGCGAGGCCGCAGGGAGAGGCGATCTGCACCCATTCGTGCATCTTGTCGAGCACTTCCCGGACGATGATCACGACCTGCGTGCGCTCGTCGTCGCCTTCGTCCTCGTCCCCGAAGGTGAAGAGGATCCTCAGTTCCTCACCCTCGTCGTGGATGACGTCGTACTCGGCGCGGACGTAATCCGCGAGGTCTCCCCAACTCGCCATGGCGCAACCCTACTTGCCGCGATCGCCCACAGCCCGACAACCAGCACCGCGCCCACCTCGGCCGCGAGCAAGATCCTCTCGATGTAGCCCAACGGGAACACGCGCCACCACCGAACGTCCGACGCCACCCCCATCGCAATGGCGTAGAGGATCGGCGTGAATGCGACAACGCTGGCCACACCGGACGCCATCGTGAGCTTCGCGTGCTTTCCCCAGACGTGGTCCTTGAGCCACGGCCTGGCCAGCAGCATCACGGCGATCGGCAGGCTGACGAACGCGATCATGCTGCCGAACCGGTGAATGCCGCCGCTGAGCGCGTTGGTGCCCTCCGCCCAGTTCGTCTTGGGGAACGCGACCACGAGCAGCAAGCCCGCCGACCACAGCATCAGCGCGATCGAGCCCGCCGACCGCCATCTCGTCAGTCCCTTGTGGACGAGCGCGGCGAGGATGGCCGCGGAACCGATCGCCAGCAGCACCACGGCGGTGTCGAAGACGGGACGGTAGTCGCCGAGCGCGTACTCGCTGATCGTGCGGCGCAACGGGCCGACGGTCAGGTCGAGCAGGCCGACCATGGCCACCGTGGCGACGACGGCGAGTGAACCGCCGGTGGCGGCTAGTCGAGGAATCAGCACATTACGGCCAACGCCGGGGTGAACCCGTGCGGTTCCTGGGTTCAGGAACCCGACAGGATGCTCCCAGGCTTTCGACAGGTTCAGCGGTAGGCCCTGAACCATTCGACCTCGAACTCCTTCGGGTACCGCCCGGTCCGCTCCGGCCCGAACTCGAACACCGCGAGCTGGAACTGCATCGGGTGGTCCGGCGCCTGCGGCACCGTGCTGACCAGCTCGTGGTCCACGTGGAAGTCGACGCGGCCGGGCTGCCAGTCCGCGCCGTAGGTGTGGAACTCACGGCCGTCGATCGGCACGTCGACGACCTCGAACTCGTCCCTGATCGCCGGGTCGCCGAACGGGTGCACGCCCATCCCGACGCCGGTGTCGGCCGGATAGACGTGCTTGCCGAAGATCTCGGCGACGCAGATCTCGGCCGAGCGCTCCGGGACGTCCTCCAGGCCGATCATCCAGAGCGCGACCATGCAGTTCGGGTCGTCGATGGCCTTGCAGCGGATCTCGAACCGGCCGTACGCCGGGGTGTACAGCCGCAGGTCTTCCTGGGGTTCACGCACCTCGAGATCAGGACGGAACCTGGACTGGCCCTGCGTCAGCGCGGTCTGGAAGCCGGAAACCCTGGTGTCCCCGTCGAACTCGGGGCACCACGGCTGCTGGTCGGCGTCGATCCGGAGAACCAGGCCGTCGCCGGTCGTGTAGCGGGCCGCGGTGGCCGCACTGGAGCTCCAGTGCGGCAGGTAGTGCGGGTGCCACCTGTCCAGCGTCGTGAACCGGTCCTCGAACTCGAGCTCTCGTCCGGTCATGTCACCGAGGGTAACTCCTATCGCAGCGCGACAGCGGCTTCTCGTCCCACCGCGTCGGCCACGGCGGTGAGCGCCGGCGAGTCGAGCTTCCACTGCTGCCAGTACAACGGGACGTCGACGGTCCGGCCGGGCGCGAGGTCGACCAGGCCCTCCTGCAGTTGTTGCGGAGGCACCATGCCCCACCCGAGTCCGGCGACGATCGCCCGCACGTACACCTCCGACGACGGCACGTAGTGGCGGTGGTCGGACGCGCCACGGCCGCGGGTCAGCGTGCGCACGAACCTGTCCTGCAGATCGTCGTTGCGGTCGAACACCACGACCGGCGCGCCGGGCAGCCACGACTTGACCGGTCCGTCCGCATATCTGTCCATATAGGACTGAGTTGCCATTGCGGCGTAACGGATGCTGCCCAGCTTTCGCACCTCACAGCCCGCGACCGGCTCGCGCGAGGACGTCACCGCCGCCATCACCAAACCCTGTCGCAGCAACGCCGTCGTGTGGTCCTGGTCCTCGCGGTGGAGGTCGAACGAGATCTTGAGCTGTGGTGGAACGCGTTGCAGCGCGGGCAGGAACCAGGTGGCGAGCGAGTCGGCGTTCACCGCGATCGGGACGCGCACGACGGCGTCCTCGCCCAGGGCCGCATCGAGGTCCTGATCCAGAGCGAGCAGTTGCCGACCGTAACGGACCAGCACCTCGCCCGACGGTGTGAGCCGCACCGGCCGTGCCCGCACCAGCAGCACCCGGCCCGTTCGCTGCTCCAGTGCTTTGATCCGTTGCGAGACAGCGGAAGGCGTGACGTGGAGAGTTGCGGCGGCAGCGTCGAACGTGCCCGCGTCGACGACCGCGAGCAGCGTGCGCACCAGATCGAGATCCATCACAGCTGCTAATGGTACGTAAGAATCTTTAGCTGGTCTCATCAAAGCGGCGTCAATACCGTCGGAGGTGTGACTGACCTGCTGCTCGGCTTCGGCACCATGATGACCCTGATCGTCGCGATCGGCGCGCAGAACGCTTTCGTGCTGCGCCAAGGACTTCGACGCCAGGCCGTGGCGAAGGTCGTTGCCGTGTGCGCGCTTTCCGACGCGATCCTCGTCGCGGTGGGCGTCGCCGGGTTCGGCGCGATCGTCCGCCGATGGCCGTCCGCCATCACCGTCGCCGCGGTCGTCGGTGGGATCTTCCTGCTGGGGTATGGGTTTCTGGCCGCTCGGCGCGCTTTCCGGCCGTCCGCGATGCAGGTCGACTCCACCGCTCAGGGCCGCCCGGTGCTCACCGCGATCGCGCTGACGTGGCTCAACCCGCACGTCTACCTGGACACCGTGCTGCTGCTGGGTTCCATCGCGGCCGGCCGATGGTTGTTCGGCGTGGGCGCGGTGACCGCGAGCATCACGTGGTTCGTCGCCCTCGGCTTCGGCGCCCGTCTCCTCAGCCCGCTGTTCGCGAAGCCCCGCGCGTGGCGGGTCCTGGACGGCATGATCGCGGCCGTGATGATCACCCTCGGGGTGACCCTGATCGCCGGGTGGTGATCATCACCAGCACCGCCGACACGGCCAGAACGCCACTCGTCACGGGCGCCGCGGCACTCGCGAGAAGGGACGCCGAAGCCAGCCCCGCGCTGACCAGAGCACCGATGACGACCCGCGGCCGAAGATCACCCACGTTGGTGACCATAACCCACGACACGCCCATGTTGGGTGGTGATCCAGACCCCACCCCTACATGTAGTATCTGCCGCGCTGGTGGTTCACCGACTCGGAGCAACGGGCTCGGTGAGGCAAGAGGGAACCTGGTGCGAAACCAGGACTGCCCCGCAGCGGTGAGTGGGAACGAAAGCCGTCAACGAAGCACTGGGTCTCCGGACCTGGGAAGCGACGGCCGGTAGGCACGAGCTGGGTGCCCACGAGTCCGAA
>JAVXWK010000586.1:0-2818 GCA_032230575.1 Pseudonocardiales bacterium
GACGTGGATGCCTTCGCCCTCGAGCACGTCACCGACGGTGTGGGCGTACGTGCGGACCTGCTTCTGGTGACCCTCGATCGAGACGGTCACGGTCTTGTCGAGAGCCACGAACGCCGTCGTACCGGCCACTAGGGCCGTGACGACCGCCGCCTGCACCAGGAGCGCGAGCAGCCTGCGACGCAGGGGGCTCCAGACCACCGGGCTCCAGACCTCGACCGACAGGGACGGGCGACGCTCTCAGCCGGGAGCGTCCACGGGACGCTAGTGACCCGCAACGGCGAGCGTCAAACGCTGCCGGGGCGACATCAGCCGCCCTCTCTTCCCCTTTCGGCACGATTCGAGCGCCTCATGAGCCCCACCGGTCACTTTGACAGGATGACCCCATGAAGATCACCCGCACGCTCATCGTCCTCGACGCTGCGGACCTCGAAGCCATGAGCTCCTTCTGGTCCGGGCTGCTGGGCGGCACGGTCAACAAGGACGACGACTGGCACAGCATCTCCGTCGACGGGCAGCACCGGATGGCCATCCAGCTCGCGCCCGACCACGTCCCGCCCCAGTGGCCCGACGGCCCACCGCAGCAGATCCACCTCGACCTGCACATCGAGGACCTCGCGGCCGCCCACGAGGAGGCGATGGCCCGCGGCGCCAGACTGCTGAAGGCGGCCGACAATCCGTCCGAGAAGAAAGGCTTCCAGGTCTACGCCGACCCGGCCGGGCACCCGTTCTGCCTCGTCTGGGGCTGATCGCACGTCAGTTCGTACGCCGCGGCGCCGGTGCTCACAGCTGCCATGACGACGGACCGCGCCCAGGCGGCGGAGGCAGGTCGCCACGCGTCCGGGCCAGCTGGGCGGCGGTTAGTGGCGTGCCACCGCAATGCAGGCAGCGGGCGAGTCCGAGCAGAACTTCGCGTCCACAAGCAGCGCACCAGCGCGGATCGCGCTCCTCGGGGTCCGGGCTCTCGCTGACGACGCCGTCGCCCTCGCGTCTGCGCACCAGCCGGCGCACGCCGGGCGCCTGGCCGATCCGGGTGATGATGCCCACGGGTTCATTGTCGGTCTCCCGAGGGAGCCCCGCTGCGGTGGTCTGGCCGCGCACCCTCGCTGGGTGTGGTTGTTTTCACGGTCCGGTGCGCGGTGGCACTCCAACTGGCGAGAAGCTTCAGGCGGTCTGCGGAGGGGGAGCCGGGTTCGGCGGTGTAGACGCCGAGCATCTGGAAGGGGTCGTCGGTGGCCGTAAAGGTTTCGTAGCCCAGGACGAGGTCGCCGATGAGCGTGTGGTGGAAGCGCTTCATGCCGTGGGTGCGCTGGAAGACGTCATTATCGGCCCACCAGCGGCGGAAGTCGGAGTCGTGCAGGGAGAGTTCGGCGACGAGCTCGGCCAAGACGGGGTCGTGGGGTTCTCGTCCGGCGTACAGGCGTAGAGCGGCGACCGTTCCGCGGGCGTTCTCTTCCCAGTCTGCGAACAGCGCTCGTACCTTCTCGTCGAGGAAGATCAGCCAGGCCATGTTTCGGTTGGTTGCGGGCAGCGCGTCGAAGTCGGTGTAAAGGGCGCGGGCGAGGCGGTTGCTGGCCAGGACATCCAGGCGCCGCCCAACGACCACGACCGGGACGTCGATGAGTGTGTCCACCATCAGTTGCAGCCCTGGGCGGAGGCGCTGTGGCGGAAGCGAATGCGGCCGGGCACGGGACGGTCGGGCGATCTGCAACAGGTGCGAGCGCTCCAGGTCGTTCAGCCGCAGGGCGCGCGCGAGGGCGTCCAGGACCGACTCCGAAACGTGGGAGTGACGCCCGCGCTCGAGGCGGATGTAGTAGTCCACGCTGACGCCGGCGAGCTGCGCGACCTCCTCGCGCCGCAGGCCGGGCACCCGTCGACCGCCCGGCTGCCGGGGTAGGCCCGCCTGATCGGGTGTGATCTTCGCGCGGCGCGAGCGCAGGAATTCCCGCAGCTGCGCATTCGGCTCCTGACTCATGGCACCACGGTAGATCCGACGGTGCGAGGCGCGTAGCCGCGAAGGGGGTTCTGCTGGACCCCCGGTCAAAGCAGGACTCTCACCTCGGTCAACGGCGGTGCTTTCCTCGCCCTCATAGCAACCAGACCCCAGGAGGCGATCCGCAAATGAAGCAAAGGATTCTCGGCGGCACCGGCATATCGGTGAGCGAGTACGGGCTCGGCTCGATGATGTTCGGCACGATGGGCAACACCGACCACGGCGAGTGTGTCGAGATGATCCACACCGCGCTCGACGCGGGTATCAACCTCATCGACACCGCGGATGTCTACTCCGGCGGGGAGTCGGAGGTGATCGTGGGCGAGGCCCTCAAGAGCCGCCGCGACGAGGTCGTACTGGCCACCAAGTTCGGCATGGCCATGGGAGATGACGCCAACCGGCGTGGCGGCTCGGCCCGCTGGATCAGGCGCGCTGTCGAAGACAGCCTGCGTCGCCTGGACACCGACCACATCGACCTCTACCAGATGCATCGCCCCGACCCCAACGCCGACATCGACGAAACCCTCGCCGCGTTGTCGGACCTGATCCGTGCCGGGAAGATCCGCGCCATCGGCGGCTCGTTCTTCGCGCCCGAGGAAACCGTAGAGGCCCAATGGGCGGCCCAACGGCGCGGCCATCACCGGTTGCTCACTGAGCAGTCTCCGTACTCCCTCCTCACCCGTGGCGTGGAGAATCGGGTGCTCCCAACCGCCCAGCGGTACGGCATGGGCGTACTGACGTTCGGCCCGCTGAACTCCGGCTGGCTCTCCGGCCGTGTCGATCCCAGCACGGGACACCGCGCCAGCGCCGGTGCGAAGATGTTCGACC
>JAVXWK010000652.1:0-4211 GCA_032230575.1 Pseudonocardiales bacterium
AGAGCCTCGACGATGTCAAGGAAGGCTCAGCGGCGGCACTGATCGCGATACCACCCGCCGGCTATGCAGTTGACGTGGACATTTACGTCAGCAAACGGCGCCCGTTCTGGCCTCAGGAGGCGGCCGCGCGCCGTGACAACGCATGCCTTCCCGCTCTGCGCAACAAGGCAGGAGAGTACGTGACCGGGGTTTCCGTTAAGAGAGCTGTTGTGACAAGCCCGACGCCGCCGACGACTCTCGCAGGTGTGCCGGCCGACGAGAATGACCGAACGAGAGGCGTTGGGACTGCGGGTGACGACGAAGGATTCCTCTGGGTGCGGGAGCAGTGGATGCCCAAGGCGGTCATCATCGCCGCCACCAGTCAGCTCTGAGGTGGCAGCACTCAATGCTCCGGCGTCCGGTTTCACGAACACCCAGCAGGCCACCACGCGCAGATGCGTGGTGCTGCGGCGCCAACGCCCCACCCGGTCAGCCCCACCCGAACCTCGGCATTGTGCGTGCCGTCGGCTTTCCTTGGTCACCAGGGACGCATGACGCGCCGTTTCACGCGGATTCTGATGGGGCCACGGTTGCCCTGCGGTCCGATGCTGATGAGAGGTCCCGCGGGTCCGCCTCGTCATCTCGCACCCGTCGTAGTTCGGCGCGGAGTTCAGCGAGTTCGGACAGGACGTGCTCGAGGGTGACCTCAGCGCGGCGCTCAGCCGCGGTGAGCGCCGAGACCTTGTCAAGGAACCACGACGCGAAGGACGCGGTTACGACCCCAAGCAGTGCGATCCCAGCGAGCATGAGACCGAAGCCGACGAGCCGGCCCTCCCCCGTCGTTGGGTAGCGGTCGCCGTAGCCGACCGTCGTGATCGTGCTGACGGCCCACCACAACGCATCACCGATGGCGGTGATGTTCGGGTCATTCGCCTGTTGCTCCGCGTCTAACACGGCGAGGGCTGCGATGCCCACGACGAGCGCGACGGCGCCAAGCACGTAGGCGATGACGCGACCCCTGAAGGCCGCGCCGGTCTGTCGGTTGAGGAAGCCGAGGACCGTGAGCACTCTCAACGCGCGGAGAGGCCGCAGCATCGGCAGAGCGATCACCGCGAGGTCGAACACATGCTGGCCCAGGAAGCGGCGGCGGTCGACGGCGAGGACCACGCGGATGCCGTAGTCAGCCACGAACACGATCCAGGTAGCAACGCTGAAGACGCCCAGAACTCGTCGGGGTCCAGCCGCCAGGTCCGGATCAAGAATGGGCCAGGCGTACGCGATTAAGAATGCGACCGCGATGCCGGTCAACGGCCACCCGGTACGCCGTTCCCATGCATCGAGCCTTCGCTCGTCAGTGCTCGTCATGGCGGCAGCATGGCGCACGCCCGGGGCGTTATGCCGAACGCCAGCGGTACCGGCTGTCGGACGATGTAGTGGTGCACTGCATCAAGATTCCGGTGACGGTGTGGCCGTAGCTCCAGTGTTCGGAACAGAACGCTCCCGGATGCACGGCGTAGCCGACGGTCGGCCGAGGACTCGTGCTGCCACCGGCGGAGCCGCCTCGGCTGGTCGGGGCCCTTCTGACCGATCCGCGCTTGGGTTTCGCGACCGCCGGCCGTCAGACGAGATCAACTTGGTCGGGTTCGCCCCTGAACTCGCTGAACGCGGTGAAAACGGCCAAAGCCAGCCGCGACTCGCCTACTGTTGGTCCGCCGAGCGAAAGGGGGCGGGATGACCAGATGGCTGCGTGGCGAGCGCGGCGCCAGCGCCGTCGAATACGCCCTGATCCTCGCCGCCATCGCCGTTGTCCTCATCCCGCTGGTGATCGCGCTCAACAGCGTCCTGGGGCAGGTGCTCAAGGACTCCTGCACGTCCACTGCCAAGCAGAACGCCCCAGGTACGTCCACGCCAGCAGACTGCTGATGACCGCACCCACCGCACCGCGCGGCCGCGGCGACCGGGGCGCGGTGGCCGTCGAGTTCGCGCTGGTCGTGCCGATCCTGGTCGCGATCCTGCTGGCCATCATCGACTTCGGCCTCTGGTTCAGCGACTCCATCGGCGTCCGCCAAGGCGCCCGGGAGGGCGCCCGGGTAGGGATCGTGAGCGACTTCGCCGCGGAGAACTGCCCCCAGCTCGGGCCCGGCCCGAAAACCGCATGCGTCACCAAGGACCGCATAGGTGCTGTGGGCGGGCAGCCGTGGGTCAGAGTGTTCGTGGCCGGCGACAAGCCCTGGGTCGAAGGCAACACGTTGGTCGTCTGCGTGGCCCTGCAGGAGTCGGGTCTGACCGGGTTCACGCCGATGCCGCAAGGTGGTGTGCTGCGGACGATCACCAAGTCCCGTATCCAGATGGACAACCCCTCCGGACCTACAGCCGCCTCCGACACGGTTCCAGCAGAAGTCGGGTGGGATTGGTGCGCGTGATCCGCCGACGCGGTGACGACTCCGGCGCGCTCGTCATCATCGTCGCAATGTTCGCCACCGCGGTCTTTATCCTCGGGGCGCTGGTCGTCGAGGTAGGAGCCGCCCGGGAGGCCCGCCGTTCAGCGCAAGCCGCGGCGGACTCGGCGGCCGAAGCTGCTGCCGGCGCGATGTACGACTCGCAAGCGCGTCTTCAGGCGCAGGCGGCGATCGACGCTGCGAGGAACTTCGGCAGGGACAACGACCCGACCGCCCCGGCGGGTTCTGTCACGGCGTACTGGCGCAACTGCAGGGCGCCGCGGCCGGCCGGCTGGAGTACCAGGATCGGTGGTCGGCGCAGCGGCACGACCTGCATCCTGTTCTACCGCGCCGACACCGATTCCCCGTACACGAAGGTGCGGGTCGTGACACCCCCGAAGGACACACCCGGGTTCTTCGGCGCCGTAACCACGGACGTGCGAGCGCTCGCCGAAGCGCAGACCGCGCCCGCGAAACCAGCAGCCTTCAACGTGGGGTGCGTCCTCTGTGTCCGCGGCGATCTCGTCGGCGGCGACAGTGTCGTGACCGTGACGGGTGGCGACGCCTGGATCAACGATGATCTGGCGTTCGCCGACACGGGAGAGCTGACCGTGACGGGCGACATCAACGTCTGGGGTAACTGGGACGACACCCACGGTTCGTTCACACCTCAGCCGGACGAAGATCCGCCGGGATCTGCCCCCGGCGACCCGTTCCTCTCCCTCCAACTGCCGCCGACGGACGCCGACTTCGGCCACGTCGCGACACAAGGGCCGGCCGGGTTCTGCCCGCCCGGCAACTACACGAGTGTCAACGCCTGCACCTCGTTCGACAAGGGCATCTACGTGATCGTCGGCGGGGATGTGACCCTGGGGGCCAGCGCTGACGGGGCACTGTTCTACCTGACGTGCTCGCAGGGCTCCGAGACCACTGTGCGACCTCAGTCCTGCGAGAGAGCTGACGACGCCACGGGCGCCTCCCTTCGAGGCGCCGCGGCGGCCGGTGTCGGGCTGAACGGCTTGAAAGACGCAAGCGACTACTCCGGGTTCGCCATCATCGCCGACCGGGAGAATGATGCGCCCCAGTCCCTGGTCGGGTCCGGAGTGCTGACCGTACACGGCGCCGTCTACATGGCCCGGTCGACCATTCGCGTCGCCGGTGCTGGCGGGTTCGTCGGGTTCGGGAACGTCCTGGCCCGCGGCATCAACCTCACAAGCGCCGGGCCGACGGTGACGACGGTGGACTTCAACGCGCCCACCACGGTCCAGTTGCCCCTTCCAGTCGCTGAAGGCGTGAATCTGACGAAGTAGGCTCCCGGCTCGGGTCGAGCCGAGCATAAGGAGCCGACCCATGCCCGCTACCCACCTGCTCTACCGCCACGACGACGGCCGCTGGCTGCGCGCCAGGATCGTGCAGCAGGTCCGCTCGGGCCCGAACCAGCGATGGCGGGTCCTGGTGACGTACACGACGGCGCCGGGGTTCACGTTCACGCGCGGGGAGTGGGCGGACAGCCCGAGGCTTGCGCCAGTCGGAACTCACGAGCCGTACCGGCCGACGGTGGCGGACATGGCGCGGGAGGCTGAGAGGGCGCAGCGCGCGGGTTAGGCCGTTCGCTTGGATGCTCGACCGCTGGCCCCGATCGTGCCTTGACGCCGTTGGTTGCCCGGCGTCCATTGGAGATCGCCACTGCCCGCACGCAGGAAGGGCCAACTCATGAAGCGACCAAGCTTGCTCATCGCCGCTGCCACGGCTTGCCTGCTGGTGCTCGCCAGCGGCCTGAGTGCCTTTGCCGGT
>JAVXWK010000683.1:0-8591 GCA_032230575.1 Pseudonocardiales bacterium
ACCGCCACCTGCCCCAGTGCCCGCGTTCTGCGCACTGCCACAGGCCGAGATCACCAGCAGCAGTACGCCAGTGCCAACTACGGTTCCTATGTGCCTCATGTTCAGAGGACGGAACCGCGAGCACTAAGGGTTGCAACGCGTTAGCTTCACAGTTACCGGCTAACGGCAGTTACAGCCTCTCGCAAAGCTTCCAGGCGTGCAGCTGACGCGAGACCCCCGTGGTAGAGGTGGAACTCCTCCACACCGGCATCCAGATAAGCCAGCCACTCCTTCGACAGAGCGGCACCGTCCGCGGGCTTCGGCGGCAACCCCAGCACGTACGCGGCGATCCGCGTGTCCGGAGCAGCCGCGCGCAATGCCTCGATCCCCGGCACCGCGACCTCGGGGCCTGGCCAGCACATCGTCGTCAGCACGTCGATGTCCGCGTCCAGCCCACCGGCCACGGTCGCGAACGGCCCGGTGCCCCAAGGATCCGCCGTCACGTGCATGCCGATCCGAACCGAAGGCGCCACAGCGCGAATCTCGGACACCAGCCGAGACCGCAACGACCGGACAACACCAGTCCGCACGGCCTGAACGTCTTCCGCGAGCGCACCCAACGCTTCCTCAACGCTGGACGCACCGCGATCAACCCCGGCCCGGACCGCTTCACGCAGGGCATCCGGGTCGGCGTACAGGGCCGTGCAAGCAGAGCAGAAGCACAGCGACAACAGCTTCTGCTGCACCGGGTTCCAGTCCGTGCCGTCGGTCTTCTCGTGGTGCCCGCCGTGGAAGAACCCCAGCGGCCCCGCGGCCTCCAGGATGATCCCGTCCGGTGCACCGAGCTCCAGCACCTCGGACACCAGCACCGACGTGTACTCCACGACGTCGGGCTGCGCGGTGCACAGCGCGTACGGGTACCGATCCCCGAACGCGTTCACCACCGTCACGTCCGGGTGCAGGTCACCCAGCCGCGAGTTGTGCGTCAGAACCGTCCACGCGTACACGGGAAGCCCAGCCGCACGAACCAAAGCAGCCGCTTCACCGAACGAGTTCGACGAGTCCATCCAGGACGGTTCGGCGGGCACGAGCCGGCCGAAGTTCGACGACCGCACCGGCAGGTAGAAAGCCGCGTGCCGAGCGTCGACCATCCGGTGCGAAGGGTGCAACGGAGTCGCAGCCCGCACGGTGTGGTACGACGCGGCCAGGGCGATCGCGTCCACCCCGAGACCCTGGTACCGCGCAACGGCCTCAGGGTCCCCGATCAGGTCCCACGGATAGGCGTGGACAACCGACTTCACCACCGGGGACGCTTCCTCTCATAGCTGGGGTCGAACTTCTGCATGTAGCCCGTGTCGTCGCGCGCGGTGATCCCGCAACGAACGTAGTTCTCCGCCAGACGCGCCAACGCATCGCGGTCCAGTGACACACCGAGGCCCGGAGTCACCGGCACCGGCACCGCACCATCCACAAAGGACAGCACACCCGGCTCCACGACCTCGTCCGCGGCGTTCCACGGGTAGTGCGTGTCGCACGCGTAGTTCAGGTTCGGCGTGGCAGCGGCCAGGTGCGTCATGGCGGCCAACGAGATACCCAGGTGCGAGTTCGAGTGCATCGACAGCCCGATGCCGAACGTCTGGCAGATCATGCCCAGCTGACGCGACCGCTGCAGACCGCCCCAGTAGTGGTGGTCCGACAGCAGCACCTGCACCGCGTCCTGCTCCACCGACGGCTTCAGGTGCTCGAACGCGACCACGCACATGTTGGTGGCCAACGGCATCGGCGCCTTCGCGGCGACCTCCGCCATCCCGGAGATCTCCGGTGTCGGGTCCTCCAGGTACTCCACGACGCCGTCCAACTCAGCTGCGACCTTCATCGACGTCGCCACAGACCAGGCAGCATTCGGGTCGAGCCGCAACGGGTGGTCCGGGAACGCCTCGCGCAGCGCCCGGATCGCCTCGATCTCCTGCTCCGGCGGGAAGACACCGCCCTTGAGCTTGATCGACCCGAATCCGTACTCGGAGATCATCTTCGTGGCCTGCGCCACGATGCCGGCGGGGTCGATCGCCTCGCCCCACTCGTCGGGCTCGGCACCGGGGTGCCCGTCCCACTTGTAGAACAGGTAGGCGGAGTACGGCACCGACGAACGAACAGCCCCGCCCAGCAGGTCGTGCACCGGACGCCCGAGCGCCTTGCCCTGGATGTCCAGGCACGCCACCTCGAACGGCGAGTACACCCGGTCGACGGCGCTCTCCGCGGTGATCTTCCCGGTCAGCCCGTGCTTGTCCGGCGCGGCCTTGCCACCGAGAAGAGCGGCGACCCGCGCGTGCATCTCGTTCAGGGCGAAGACGTCAAGGCCGATCAGGGAGTCCACAACGGACCGCGAGCGCTCCAGGTGCCCGAGGTCGCCGTAGGTCTCCCCCAGCCCGGAAATGCCTTCGTCGGTGTGCACCTCGACGATCGTGCGCAGCGCCCAGGGCTCGTGCACGCCGGCCGCGTTCAGCAGCGGCGGGTCCCGGAACGCGATCGGTGTCAGAACAATCTCGGTGATCTTCACAGCGACAGCTCCCTCAGGCCAGCAGTGCCTTGCCCGCAGCGATGATCTTGTCGAGAGCGGCCAGGTGCTCGTCCGAGGGATCGATCAACGGCGGCCGCACGCCACCGACGTCGAGACCGTTGGCGCGCACCGCGGCCTTCACCAGGGCGACGGCGTAACCGGGAACCTTGTCGCGCAGCTCGACCAGCGGCTTGTAGAACTCGAACAGGAAGCGGTTCACCAGCTCGGTGTCGCCCGCCTGCACGGCGTTGTAGAAGCCCAGCGAGATCTCCGGCGCGAAGCAGAACACCGCCGACGAGTACAGCTCGACACCGATCCCCCGGTACGCGAGCTGCGTCATCTCCGCGGTCGGCAGGCCGTTGAAGAACTGGAGCGGCTTGTCCACGGCCGCACGCACCGACAACACGATCCGCTGCATCTGGTCGAGGTCGCCGATGCCGTCCTTGAAGCCCACCACGTTCGGGATCTGCGCGACCTCGACGGCGGTCTCGGGCGTGAACCGCGCGTTGTTGCGCTGGTACACGATGATCGGCAGCTCGGTGACGCCCGCGACCTCGGCCACGTACCGCACGAGTCCGGCGGCCGGGTTCGTCACGAGGTACGGCGGCAGCAGCAGAATGCCCTGCGCACCAGCACGTTCCGCCGCCTGCACGAACTGCTTGGTCGCCACGACCGAGCCGCCCGCACCGGCGAACACCGGCACCTTGCCCGCGGTCGCCTCGACCGCCACCGACACCGCGCGCTCGAACTCCTCCAGCCCCAACGCGTGGAACTCGCCGGTGCCGCAGGCGGCGAACACCGCGCCCGGGCCGGCGGAGACACCGTGCTTGACGTGCTCAGCCAGCACGTCGAACGCGACGTTCCCCTCGGTGTCGAACGGGGTCACCGGAAAGAACAGCACACCATCGAGTTGCATACCAGACACTCATCCCTTGATCGCTCCGGTGGTGATCCCACGCAGGAAGGACTTCTGCAGCGACAGGTACACGACCAGGCTCGGTACCAGCGCCAGCAACGCTCCGGCCAGCACGATGCCCGTCCCGACCATGTCGTCGGATCTGAGCGCGAGAAGTGCGACCGTGAGCGTGTAATCGGAGGGGTCAGCGGCGACGATCAGGGGGAGCAGGTACTGCTCCCAAATCATGTTGAAGCCGAACACGGCGATGACGCCGAGCGCGGGCCTGCACAGCGGGAGGATGATCTGCGCGAACAACCGCAGCTCCCCGGCACCGTCCACTTTGGCCGCTTCCTCCAGTTCGGCGGGGATCTCCCTCATGAACTCCGTCATGACGAAGATGGAGAAACCCCACGCCCCCAAGGGGAGGATGACGCCGAGCAGGGTGCCCTTGAGACTCACGTGCACCAGCGGTAGGTCTCCGATCACCAGCGACAGCGGGATCGCGATGACCTCCTCCGGCAACATCATCGTGGCAAGGATGACCAACAACGCGATGGCCTGACCGCGGAACTTCTTGCGCGCCAGCGCGTAGGCGGCGAACACGCTCACCGCCAGCTGCAACAGCAACGCACCCCCGGCGATGATCAGCGAGTTCGCCAGGTAGTGCCAGATCTTGTTCTCCGCCGCGACCTGGAAGTTGATCAGCGACGGGTTGTCCGGGATGACCGAGAGCTTGGTCGGGTCCGGGTTGTGGTCGAACGCGCCGGAGAAGATGACCAGCAGCGGGCCGCAGAAAAGGATTACAGCGAGGGCGCTCAAAAGCACCCGGATGCCCCTGCTGAGCCACGCGTCCGATCGGGTGGACCAGCCGATGGCGCTGTCGAAGCGGCTGGAGTTGATGCTGCTCATCGCGCCTCCTTCTTGCGGCGGTACCACTGCACGCTGACCGTCATGACCAAGGTAACGAGGAACAACACCACGGAGCCAGCCGATGCGAGACCAGCCTCGGACTGCTCGAACGCCGTGGTGTACACGCGTGTCATCCAGACGTCGGTCGACCCGGCGGGACCGCCGCCGGTCAGCACGTACACCTCGGTGAACACGCGCAGGCCGCGAATCGCCGCCAGCGTCAGGAGAATCGTGATGACGGGACGCAACGCCGGCAACGTGACGTTCCAGATCCGTTGCGGCGTCGTGGCTCCGTCGATCGCGGCGGCCTCGTACTGCTGGCGGTCGATGCCGGCGAGCCCGGCGAGGATCAGCACCATGTCGTACGGCGCGTGCTTCCAGATGCCGACGAACATGACCGACACCAGCGAGGTGTCCGGGCTGCTGATGTACTCCCACGGACCGAGACCGACCCACGAGATGAGGTCGTTCAGAAAGCCTTCTGGCGCCGGGTAGAAGAACAGGCGCCAGATCTCACCGATGACCGCCGTCGCGGCGACCACCGGCAGGAACACCGCGGACCGGACGAACCACAGCGACTTGGCGTGGCCTTCCAGCAGCAGTGCCAGGAAGAAGCCGATGAGCATCGCACCGAGCGTCTGCCCACCGGCCAGGACCAGCGTGTGCCACGACGCCGTCAGGAACTTCTCGTCCTGCAGGATCGTGGCGTAGTTCTTGAAGCCGACGAAGATGTCGCCGAGGAAAGGCCGGACCTCGAACAGCGAGAGCCGGATTCCCTCGGCCATCGGGATGAACTTGAAGACCAGGAAGATCAGCGCGGCGGGGAAGAGAAACAGCCACGGGACGAAGGTGGCTCCCGTGAGGCGACGCCGGCGGCGCCGCCTCACGGGGTGGGTTTCGACGGCACCGCCGCCACTAGCCGTCGAGCCCACGTCTGGGGTGTCGCTGACGGAACGAACTGCCGTCACTGCGACGCCTTCTGGTTGTCGAGTTCCTTCTTCAGCGCCTCCGCCAGCGTCTTGAGCTCAGCCGACGAGTCGGCGGGGCACTTGGCGAAGATCGAGTTCAGGGTCTCCGAGGTCTTCTGCCGGAAGGGCGTGAAGTTCGGAACGCTGGGGAACGGCCGTGCCTCGCTCTTGTACACACCCGCCACGGTCGCCCAGCGCGGGTCGTTGTACGTCGCGTTGACGTCGACGTTCTTGTTGACGGGCAGGCGGACCACCGGCTGCGGGTCGCCCTTCATGCCGGCCTGCTGCGCCTCGGGCGTGATCAGGTACTCGGCGAGCTTCTTCTGGTCGTCGGTCTTCGCGGAGCCCGCCATCAGGTAGATGTCCTCGCCCTCGCCCAGGACCGTGGCACCGGCCGGGCCGCGCGGAGACGCGATGACCTCGTACTTGTCCTTGCCGACCGACTTGTCGAAGCGGCCGATCATGTACGGGCCGGTGAGGTAGATGCCGCTCTTGCCCGACTCGAACAGCGGGTGCGCGTCGTTCGTGCTCAACGTCAGCGAGCCCGGCTGCATGACCTTGTCCTCGCAGAAGAGCTTGCGCAGCCGCTCGACCGCCTTGGTCGACTCGGGCGAGTCGATGCCGACGGAGAACTTGCCGCCACCCTCTTCTTCCAGGATGTCGCCGCCGCCCTGCCAGATGTAGCTGGCCGCCCACCACGCGAGGTAGCCGCGGTCGACGGTTCCGGGCACGAGCATGCCGTAGGTGTCGTTCTGCCCGTTGCCGTCCGGGTCGTTCTTGGTGAACGCGCGGGCCAGGTCGTCGAGCTCTTCCCACGTCGTCGGGATCGGCTTGCCGAGCTTCTCGCGCCAGTCCTTGCGGATCAGCGTGACCATCGCCTGCGTGGAATACGGAATGCCGTAGTACTTGCCGTCCGCGCCCTTGGCGTTGTTCCAGGCGCGATCGACGATGTCGCCGCCGCCCGTGAGGTCCTCGCGCTTGACCTCGGTCGTCCAGCCCTGCTTGACGAAGTTGCCGAGCGAGCCGGTGTCCGTGATGACGACGTCGGGGAGGTCCTTCGACGCGGCGCGCTGCTGCACCTGCTTGTCGAAGTCGTTGAAGATCGGCTTGTAGTCGACCTTGACACCGGTCTTGTCCGTGTACGCCTTGAAGATCTTCTCGTAGACCTTCGCCGTTGCCTCCGTCGAGCGGGTCCACACCTCGAGGGGCTTGTTCGGGTCCTTGGTCGACGTGGGCGTGTTCGAACTTCCACAGCCTGCAAGCAACGCGGCCACGCTAAGTGTCGCGATGGTTGTGGCAGTTCTACGGCGCATCGTCGGAGCCCTTCATTTTCACGTATGTGAACCGGGGTCGTACTTGTGAACCTGGTGCAGGACTGTAAGAATCAGCACAGCAACGTGTCAAGGGCATGTTGCGCAGAGGTTTCGAGGAGGCCAGGTGGCGTCGCCGATCGACAAGGGCACAGCTCGTCCGGGCGCGGTGAAGTCCGCGGACCGGACGGTTGAGCTGCTCGAAGTGCTCTCCGCGTCGGACCGCCGGCTGACGCTCACGGAGCTCCATCGCGAGCTCAGCTACCCCAAGTCGAGCCTCTACATGCTGCTGCAGACCCTCGTGGCGCGCGGCTGGGTGGAGGTCGACTCCGACCGCGGCACGTACGGCATCGGCGTGCGTGCGCTGCTCGTCGGTACGTCCTATTTGGATCACGACCCGGTGGTGCGCGCGGCGATCCGCGTGATGGAGCAGGTGCGGCAGGACATCAACGAGACCGTCCACCTCGCCCGTTTGGACGGTGCGGACGTCGTCTACCTGGCGAGCCGCGAGTCCGAGCACCACCTGCGCGTGGTCTCGCGCGTCGGCCGCCGGTTGCCCGCGCACTCGACGTCGCTGGGCAAGGCCGTGCTCTCGACGCGCACACCGGAGGAGGTCGATCTGCTCCTCCCCGACGTGCTGGCCCCGCTGACCCCCAACACCGTGACCGACCGGGCCGCGTTGCACGAGCAACTCGCCGGTTTCCGGAATGTCGGTTATGCGCACGAACGCGAAGAAAACACCCCTGGACTGGGCTGTTTCGCCGTGGCGTTGCCCTACCGGAACCCCGTTCTGGACGCTATGAGTTGCTCGGTCCCACTGGGCAGACTGGACCCCGAGCACGAGCGGCAGGTCATCTCCGCTCTGCTGGACGCTGCCCGAACGATCACCGAGCTTCTCCGCCAGTTCGGTAGGTGAAAAGGTTTACTGAAACATCTGCACACGACGGAGGGGTCCATCCCGTGACCGCACGCATCCTGATCACCGGCGCCGGTGGCGGGGTGGGAACGCTCATGCGTTCTCGCCTCGCGGCGGACGGCCGTGTCCTGCGGCTGCTGGACATCGCGGAGCTACCCGCGGCCGCTGACGGCGAGAACGTCGAAATCGTCCAGGCGTCGGTGACCGACATGGCCGCGATGGAGGCGGCGATGAAGGACGTCGACGCCGTGATCCACCTCGGCGGCCACAGCCTGGAAGAGGCGTGGGAGAAGATTCTTTCCGTCAACATCGACGGCACGCACACGCTGCTCGAAGCCGCCCGGCGCGCTGGGGTTCGCCGGGTGGTCCTGGCCAGCTCCAACCACGCGGTGGGGTATGTCGAGCGGGCCAACGGCGAGGCGGGTGATTACGTCTTCCCGCGCCCGGATACCTACTACGGTGTGTCCAAGGTGGCGCTGGAGGCGTTGGGGTCGCTCTACGCCGACCGCTACGGCATGGACGTGATCGCGGTGCGCATCGGTTCGTGCTTCGAGAAGCCGCGCGACGTGCGGATGCTGTCGACGTGGATGTCGCCGGACGACGGTGCGCGCCTGTTCGAGGCGTGTCTTTCCGTTGCGTCGCCGGGATTCCGGATCGTGTGGGGCGTTTCGAACAACAAGCGCGGCTGGTTCTCGCTGGACGAGGGGCGCGCGATCGGTTACGAGCCGCAGGACGACTCCGAGGAGTACGCGGCCGCCGTGCTGGAGCAGCACGGCGGTGAGCTCGACCCCTCGTCGTACGCGGCGAAGTACGTGGGCGGGGCCTGGTGCGGCCCCGATTTCGACACGGCAGTCAAGGAGGCAGGGCGTTGAGCCACGTCGTGCAGGGATACAACCCGCGCACCGGTGAGCCGTTCGGCGAACCGGTTGCGAAGACCCCCGACAGCGAGGTGGACCGGATCGCCTCGGCCGCGGCTACCGCGTTCTCGGCGTGGTCTGTCGTTCCGGCGGCGGATCGTGCTGTCGTGCTGGAGAAGGTCGCGGACGCGCTGGAC
>JAVXWK010000690.1:0-6513 GCA_032230575.1 Pseudonocardiales bacterium
GAACCCGCCGCGCACGCTCTGGATCACCACCTGATAGCCGCGCTCCGCCAGCGGGCGGGCCAGGATCTGGCCGATCATGCGCCGGCCGTAAGGGGAGCGGATCAACGCGGTCGGCAGCCCGTCACCACCGGAGCGCGGCATCCACCGGTCCGCCAGCAGGTCCACGCCGTCGGGCATCGGCACGCGCAAGTCCTTCTGCACCAAGACGTTGCGGGTCAGCGGCGGCGAGAGCTTGAGCCTGCGCTCGATCAGACGGCTGATCATCGAACCTCCAGCAGTAGAGAGATCACGGCCATGAGCCGATCGGTGAACGCCTCCGGATCGGGCGCGCCCGCGACCACCCAGGCCGTGACGAACGACCCGGCACCACCGGTGATGAACGCGGCGAGGTCGTCGACGGCCTGCTCGGTGAGCCGATCGCCGTAGAAGAGCTGGATGGCCTGCCGGTTGACCGGCAGCAACAGGCTGATCAGCCCGCGGTCCAACGCGAACGCGCACGGACCGGTGAGCAGCGCGGCGTAGAAGACCTGGTGATCGGCGAAATGCCGGGCCATCGCGAAGCATTCCGAACGCTCGTCCACCGGCTCGCGGAGGTCCGCGAGCCGGGGCAGCAGCTCACGGCGGGCGAGGTCGAGGCCGGCCTCCAGCAACACCGTGTCGAGGTCGCCGAAGTGCTGGTAGACGACCCGGCGGCTGACGTCGGCGGCCTCGGCGATCTCGGACAGCGTGACCGCCGTGGAGCCGCGTGCGGTGACCAGGTCGAACGCGGCCCGCAGCACGGCCGCGCGGGTGCGGCGCACCCGGCGATCGCGCGCAGGCTCGACCACGTGCAGATCCATACCTCAGATCATGCACATGTGTTACTAAGTATTCAAGTGTTACTTATCTGAGGATCTGCCCGGAGATCTGAATCCCAGGGGCCTGTTGTGCGTGCCGAGGCCGAGGTGCCCGCACGCCGAACCGTTGCTCGACCGCGAGAACCGCCGCGTCCAGATCCGGTGCCGCGTGGGCGGGGTGGTCGATCACGCGCCCCGCCCCAGGTACTTCTTGATGCAGTGCACGACACCCAGCCGGCTGGCGAACGCGTTGAAGTCGGCGAGCCGCACCACCGTGAACCCGAGCCCGGTCCACAGCTGCTCCATCGAGTCGTCGATCACGGCCAGATCCGCCTGCGGACCGTGCCCGAACGTGGGCAGGTAGACGGTCAGGCCGACGGAACTGTTCTCCACCAGGCAGTTGTTCCAGGTGATGTGGTGCCACGACCGGACCTTGACCGTGGACTGGCCGGACGCGCCCGCCGTCGCGAAGGAGGCGACCACCTCGCGCAGTTCGGCGCCGTCCGCGGTAGAAGAGAAGTCCCGCAACGCCGCGAACGTGAGCTGCTGGGTGATCTCGGGCCGGTGCACGAGCGGGTTGCGCACGACGTCGAACCCGCGCTGGGCGAACTCGGCGGCGATCTCGTCGTACGCGGTCTGCAGGGAGAACGGGGACTTGGTGCCGAGCGCGGCGTCGGCGAGGTCCGGACTGCCCACGAGCACGCGGAACCGGCCGTCGGAGCCAGGTCCGGCCAGCGTCACGAACATGTCGATGTGGAAGATCGGCTGAAGGTCGCCGGTGCCACCGCCGGGCAGGTCGAGGAGGAACTCCCCGGCTTCGACGGTCGCGTAGTACTTCTTGAGCCCCAGCGGACGTTTCGTGCCGACGAGCTGGAGCTCACGGGCGCTGTCGACGTGGCGGCTGAACAGCTCGCGCACGAACTCGACCTCTGTCCGGCCCGCGGGCACGCTGATCGGCAGCTCGCCGGTGCGGATCAGCTCCAGCGTGTCGAGGAAGTAGTCGGTGCCGAGCAGCCAGAAGTCGTCGCCGATCAGGCAGTTGCCGCCCTGGAACACCAGCGGCGCCTGGCTCGCGCGCACCGACGTGTACTCCTCGACGGTGTCCGCGATCAGCGAGTCGCCGGAGCGCGGGAACGACCACGGCTCCAGCAGGTAGGTGCGGTCTTCGGAGCCGTCGACGAGAGCCAGGTAACCGTCCTCGGCCCAGTCGGTGAAGTCCACGTAGTCCGGCATCGGCACGTACGCCACGTTCGCCGCGGGATGCCCGGCGAACCACGATTCGACCGTCTGCCGGTCGCTCTCGTGATGCACCACCACGAACCGCGTCCCGGCGCGCATCGCGTCGATCACCGAGCGATAGCCCGCGGTCAGCTCGGACGACTGCACGCCGTAGGAGGGGAACGAGAACAGCAGGCTCTCGATCGTCCCCGCCCACGACGAGATCAGGCTGGGCTGCTGGACGCCCGGCCTGGCGCGGAACACGTTCAGCGTCGCGGCGCGGGTGGAGTCGAAGGCGGGGAACAGGTCGGAGTCGGTGCGCTTGTGGTGCGGCGCATCGGGAACGAGGAAGCGGTAGGCGGCGTCTCCGTACGTGCCGGCACCCAAGGCGCACCTCCGTGATCGGGTGCGGGCAGGATCCCACAGCCGCTCACTCCGGTTCGGGACTTTCCTGATGTCCGCGCAACGAACCGGGGTGCGCCTTGACGGAAGGGTCGTTGCGGGTCTTGATCAGGCTCGCGACCGTGACGATCACCAGGATCGCGATGATCACACCGAGACTGAGCGGCGTCGGCACCTCGGGCACCGAAGCCGAGATGTCGACGTGCGCCCAGTGCAGGATCAGCTTGACGCCGATGAACGCCAGGATGATCGCGAGCCCGGCGGACAGGTACACCAGCCGGTCCAGCAGTCCCTTGACGAGGAAGAACAACGCGCGCAGGCCCAGCAGCGCGAACGCGTTGGCGGTGAACACGATGTACGGCTCCTCGGTCACACCGAACACCGCGGGGATCGAGTCGAGCGCGAACAGCAGGTCGACGCCGCCGATCGCCACCAGCACGACGAACAGGGGAGTGGCCATGCGACGACCGTCGAGGCGCGTGAAGATCTTGCCGCCCACGTAGTCGTCCGTCACGGGCAGAAGCTTGCGCGCGGTCTTCACGACCACGTTGTTCTCGACGTCCGGATCCTCGTCGCGGTGCCGGAACAGCTGCACGGCGGTGAAGATCAGCAGCAGGCCGAACAGCAGGAACATGAACGAGAACAACGACAGCAGCGTCGCGCCGACCGCGATGAAGATGCCACGCATGATCAACGCCAGCACGATGCCGAACGTCAGCACCTTGTGCTGGTGCTCCTCCGGCACCAGGAACGTCGTCATGATGATCACGAAGACGAACAGGTTGTCGACCGACAGGCTCTTCTCGACGATGTACCCGGCGAAGTACTCCGCGCCGAACCCGCCGCCGTGGGCGCCGGCGAACCACACGCCGAACCCGATCGCGACGAGGATGTAGAACACCGACCACAGACTGGCCTCGCGGAAGCCGATCCGGTGCGGGCGCCAGGCCGCGAGCACGAGGTCGACCGCCAGCAGCGCCACGATCACCCCGATCGTGGCCGCCCACGTCAGTCCGCTGATCTCCAGCACAGAGCACTCCTCCGAGAAGTTCCTGTCCGTCTTAAGTGGACGTTACCGGACCGGGCACGAGTGGTCGTTCAGGGAGAACCCGGTCGGGGTGGGGTTGTCGTAGCGGGTGGTTCCGGTATACCCGACGACCCGCGAGGCTCCCACCGGGATTTCGGCGGTAGCCGGCACGTTGGTGGCACTCACCTGGGCGCCGGACTGCTTGGGCGTGGCGTTCCACATGTCCGTCACGATCTGGCCTCGGGTGAAGGTCCAGCGCAGCACCCAGCCGGAGATCGGCGCGTTCCCCGTGTTGGTGATCGTCACGTCGGCGTTGTACCCGCCGTTCCAGCGATAGGTGATGCGGTAGTTGATGGCGCACCCGAACACGGCGGGGACGGGAGCGGCGGTGGTCGGCACAGGCGAGGGCGCTGTGCCGGCCGGTGGTGGGGTGCTGGTGGGCGGTTTCGCCTGGCCGTGGCAGGGATCGCCCCAGAGCCCGAGTCCGGCCTGGGTCGCGGCGATCTCGGCGTCGCGGAAGGCCGGGTCGTGCGGTGAGTCGCCGCGCAGCACCCCCTGGCTGACGGCGAGCAGCGCGTACTCGGTGCCGTCCTCCAGCCACAGCGGCACCTCGTCGACGATGGCGGGGTCGCCCGCGTCGATCTTCACCTGCTTGTCGAGCAGGAACGCCTTGGTGAACGCGGTGGCGGCCTTCGCCCAGCACTCCTCTGGCGCGGCGAGCCCGGCCATGCGAATCCGCGTGCCGTCCGACAGCAGGACGGTGCGGCCGTCCTCCACACCCCGGACGGTCAGCGTGTTGATGATGGTCGGCGGGGCGATGGGCCGGTGGCTGGACGACGGACCGGAAGTGATCGGAGCGGGCTCTCCGGTGCATCCGCTGACCAGGAATATCGCGGCGATCGCCAGAACGGTCGATCTTGGTCTCATTCTTTCCCCCGGTACTGCGATGGTACGAGTGGAGCTGGGCAATGGCGGGAAAAGCTAGACCAGATGGCCGCTGTGGTCAATACGGTACCGATGAGTTCCGTTCGACGATTTCATCGTCGAATCTCTTCGAACGCGCTGGTAGAAACGTTGCACTCGTGTTCGACAGGCCGAGAGATCGTGATGAGCACGTCACCTGGCGTGCAGGCCACGGCCTCGGGGTCATATTCGAGCATTTCGATTCGAATTCTTGTCGAATGCCGGGCTCAATTGTCGAACGCATTCATTTCATTGACGCCTGGTGCGCACGTTCGTAATATCCGGTTCACGCTCGTGGACGGCGTTCATGAATGTGAACAACCATTCGAAGGGTATTGCGCCATGCGATTGTTCGTACGTGCGCTTGTGCTGGCCTGTGCCTGCACGGGGCTGGTGAGCGCACCCGCGCACGCCGGTCATGACCCGGCCAGGCAGGTGCTGCCCACCGGGGACGGGTGGGCCTCGAGCGGTCCGGGGACCACCGGCGGATCTGCCGCCGATCGCGTGCACACCGTGCGCACCCGCGCCGAGCTCGTCGCCGAGACCGGCGGCTACACGCTGCCCGCCTATCTCGCCGCCTACGACCCCGCGGTCTGGGGCCGCGACCGCGAGCCGGAAGGACCCCTCGAAGACGCACGGGCGGCCTCCGCGCTGAAGCAGGCGGCGGTGATCGGGTTCGACGTCGGCTCCGACACGACGATCATCGGCGCGGGCCCCGGAGCCGGGATCACCGGTGGCAGCCTGCGGATTCACGGCGCGCACAACGTGATCGTGCGCGACCTGACCTTCCGCGACACCCGCGACTGCTTCCCCGCCTGGGATCCCGACGACAACAGTCCCGGCGCGGCGCCCGGCAACTGGAACTCGCTCTACGACTCGGTCTCGGTGCAGAAGTCCGACCACGTCTGGGTCGACCACAACACGTTCACCGACGAACCGAACGTCGACAGCACCCACCCGCTCTACTTCGGGCGGCCCTACGAGGTGCACGACGGGCAGCTCGACATCACCTCGGGCGCCGACCTGGTCACCGTCGAACGCAACGTCTTCACCGAGCACGGCAAGACCATGCTGATCGGCTCGTCCAACACCTCCACGACCGATCCCGGCAAGCTGCGTGTCTCGGTGCACCACAACATCTTCCGCAACGTCGCCGAACGCTCGCCGCGGGTCCGGTTCGGCCAGGTGCACGTCTACGACAACCTGTACGAGGGCACCCAGACCTACAGCTGGGGCGTCGGCGTCCGCTCGCAGATCTACGCGCAGAACAACTTCGTCAAGGGCATCGCGCCCGAGGAGGTCGTCTACAACTGGGGCGGCACGGCGATCACCGACACCGGCAACCTGGTCGACGGCCGGCCCGAGAGCCTCGTCGAAGCGTTCAACGCAGCGTTCCCGGACAAGAAACTGGGCACGGACGCGGGGTGGACGCCCACGCTGAACCTGGGCCTGGAGCCCGCGTCCAGGGTGGCGCACCTGAAAGCGGGCGCACCTCAGGCTGGGCATCACCTGAAGATCGGCGACGGCTTCGCGACCGTGCAGTCGGCGATCGACGCCGCGCCGGCCGGTGCCGTGATCACCCTGCCCAAGGGCGTGTACCGCGAGGTCGTCAAGATTCCCGCGAGCAAGAAGGGCCTGACCCTGCGCGGTGCCACCGGACGCGCCCAGGACGTCGTGATCGACTACGACAACGCCAACGGCACGAAGAAGCCCGACGGCACCACCTACGGCACGTCCGGCAGCGCCACCGCGACCATCGCCGCGGACGACTTCACGGCGCGCGACCTGACGTTCCGCAACTCGTTCGACCGCACGAAGCACCCGGAGATCACGAACACCCAGGCCGTCGCGGTGAAGACCACCGGCGACCGGATGTTCTTCGACCGCGTGCACTTCGAGGGCCACCAGGACACCCTGTACGCCGACAGCCCGAACGTGACCACGCGCTCCCGCCAGTACTACCGGGACTGCGCGATCACCGGAGACGTCGACTTCCTCTTCGGCCGCGCCACCGCGGTGTTCGAACGGGCCACGATCACCGCGCTCACTCGCGGCTCCGACCCGAAC
>JAVXWK010000755.1:0-5248 GCA_032230575.1 Pseudonocardiales bacterium
AACCGGTCGTTGATGTACCGGTCGGCCAGCGTGGCGGCGGCGACGAGCGCGGAGTCGGTGATCGAGACGCGGTGGTGCGCCTCGTACCGGTCGCGCAGGCCCTTGAGGATCTCGATGGTGTGCTCGAGCGACGGCTCGCCCACCTGGATCGGCTGGAAACGGCGCTCCAGCGCGGGGTCCTTCTCGACGTGCTTGCGGTACTCGTCGAGCGTGGTGGCACCGATCGTCTGCAGCTCACCGCGCGCGAGCATCGGCTTCAGGATCGAAGCCGCGTCGATCGCGCCCTCGGCGGCACCCGCGCCGACGAGCGTGTGGATCTCGTCGATGAACAGGATGATGTCGCCGCGCGTGCGGATCTCCTTGAGCACCTTCTTCAGGCGCTCTTCGAAGTCACCGCGGTAGCGCGAGCCCGCGACCAGCGAGCCGAGGTCGAGCGTGTAGAGCTGCTTGTCCTTGAGCGTCTCGGGCACCTCGCCCTTGACGACCATCTGCGCCAGGCCCTCGACGACGGCGGTCTTGCCGACGCCGGGCTCGCCGATGAGGACCGGGTTGTTCTTGGTGCGGCGGGACAGCACCTGCATGACCCGCTCGATCTCCTTGGCCCGCCCGATGACCGGGTCGAGCTTCCCCTCGCGGGCCGAAGCCGTGAGGTTGCGCCCGAACTGGTCGAGGACCAGGGACGACGAGGGGGTGCCCTCGCCACGACCGGTCGACTCCGACGCGCCCTTCTCCGTCGAGTAACCGGACAGCAGCTGCAGCACCTGCTGCCGCACCCTGTTGAGGTCGGCTCCGAGCTTCACGAGGACCTGGGCCGCGACGCCTTCGCCTTCGCGGATCAGGCCGAGCAGGATGTGCTCGGTGCCGATGTAGTTGTGGCCGAGCTGCAGCGCTTCGCGCAGCGACAGCTCCAGGACCTTCTTGGCGCGCGGGGTGAAGGGGATGTGTCCACTCGGAGCCTGCTGGCCCTGGCCGATGATCTCTTCGACCTGCTGGCGGACGCCCTCCAGCGCGATCCCCAACGACTCGAGCGCCTTGGCGGCGACACCTTCACCCTCGTGGATCAGACCCAGGAGGATGTGCTCGGTGCCGATGTAGTTGTGGTTGAGCATCCGTGCCTCTTCTTGGGCAAGGACAACCACCCGCCTCGCGCGGTCGGTGAACCTTTCGAACATTCGCACTCCCTGACTGCTGCGTCGGCGGTCCTCGGCTCCACCGATCTACCCTGGTGAGCGCGGCACCGTGGCTCCACTGTAGTGGGCGGTCCCGAGGCCTGTGGTTCCCATCAGCGGCAAGCCGCGTCCGGCGAACTCTGACACCGGCATCAACGCAGGTCGGGAGCAACGGATTCCACAGATCGGGCGATGTCCGCTCAGCGCGAACAACCGACCGTTGAGCGATACTCCTGTGACCGGGCCCACCTCGACGAGCGACAACAGCACGATCTTGGGTAAGGTTAGGCAAGCCTCATTCAGTGCGATGAGATAAGGACTTGCGCGTTGACCGTACCTGCGAGGGTCTCACAGCAGAACCCGCGTGCGCTCACGCCTCTGGCCCAATCCGTCGCCCGCCTGTCCTCCACCTCCGAGGTGCGCTTCGGCACTCCCACCCCGGACTGGACGATCTGCTCCGAGCTCCTGGCCGAACCGTCCCGCTTCGACCTCTGGCGCAAAGACCTGGCCGAGTGGATGGTCGAGCAGTACGGCGAGTCCGACGACCGCGCCACGGCCGGCTACATCATGGGCTGGTACCTGCACATCCCGGGCACCATCGCGGGCCTCCTCTTCCACACCGCCCGCCGCGTCCCTTCCTTGAAGCCCACCGACATCGCTTTCCGCCTCAACACAGCAGGCCGCCCCCACCCGGACGGCATCTCGGTTCTGTGCGATGAGTTCGCCTGCCTCCCGGACGACCCGGCCTCCAACCACCCGGCCGCGACCGTCGTGGCCGACGAAGCAGCCCTGGCCGCTCTCCTGCGCGCCCGCTACGCCGCCCACGCCGCCCAGTTCGTGGCCTCCTTCGGCCAAGTGGTCCGCTTCGGCCGCCGCACTCTCTGGGCAGCAGCGACCGACATGCTGGAGTACGGCGCCTGGGCAGCGGGCCGAGTCGCCGGCGACGAGCCCGGCGGCGTGACCGACGCGGCGCTGATCCTCCCGGAGAAGCTCGAGCCGTTCGTCTCCGCCTCGACGCTGCACCTCTCGGACGAGGGCTGGAAGCGCAAGCGCAACAGCTGCTGCTTCCACTACGTCCTCCCAGAAGCAGAACCCTGCACGGCCTGCCCGCGCACCTGCTCCTAGCAGCAGTTGCCGGCGGTACTTCTACGGCAATCGATGCCTGGACCCGACCGGCACGACCAGTGGCGTCCCGGAGACCGGATCCTCGACCACCCGGGCATCCAGCCCGAAAACATCCAGCAACATCGCCTCGGTCAGCACCTCAGCAGGCGCCCCCTGAACCACGATCCGCCCATCCCGCATGGCAACGATGTTGTCCGCATACCGAGCAGCCAGGTTCAAGTCGTGCAGCACCATGACGATCGTCCGCCCCATGGACGTGTGCAGCTCCTGCACCAGATCCAGAACGTCGATCTGATGCGCCAGATCCAGGTAGGTGGTCGGCTCGTCCAGCAGCAACACATCGGTTCCCTGAGCCAACGCCATCGAGATCCAAGCCCGCTGCCTCTGACCACCGGACAGCTCATCCACGGTGCGCTCAGCCAGATCCAAGATCCCGGTCATCTCCAACGCCGCGTCAACGGCGTCGGCATCCTCAGCAGACCACTGCCGGTACCAGGACTGATGCGGGTGCCGGCCACGCGCGACAAGATCGGCGACGGTGAGCCCCTCAGGAGCGGACGGAGCCTGAGGCAACATCCCCAGAATCCGAGCAACATCCTTGGTGGCCAGCCGATCGATCTGCTTGCCGTCCAGCAGCACCGCCCCGGACCGAGCAGGCAACAACCGCCCCAGAGCCTTCAACAGCGTGGACTTCCCGCACCCGTTGGGGCCGATCACCGCGGTGACACTGCCATCCATGATCGACAGGTCCAGGGTGTCGACCACGAGCCGCTCGCCGTACCCCACGCACAGCGAGGAAGCCTCAAGACGCACCGTCATACCCGCGCCTCCCGGCGACTCCGAACCAGCAGGAACATCAGATAAGGCGCCCCGAGCACAGCCGTGACCACCCCTACCGGCAGCTCGATCCGGTAGACCGTCCGAGCCACGAGATCGGACATCATCACCAGCACCCCGCCGATCACCACGGACCCGAACAGCGGCGGCTGAGCAGTCCCTGCCAGCCGCAACGCGATCTGCGGCGTGGCCAACGCGACGAACGCGATGGGCCCGGCAGCAGCCGTGGCCACAGAGGCCAGCACGATCGCCACGATGATCAGACCCGATCGCGCCAGGTCGACCCGCACCCCGAGCCCGCGCGAGGTCTGGTCGTCGAACTGCAGTGCCCCGAGCACATGCCCGCCGACGAGCGCCACGGGAACCAGCACGACCAGTGCCAAAGCGACCGGCACCACGTGCTCCCATCCGCGCC
Source organism: Pseudonocardiales bacterium (assembly GCA_032230575.1). Taxonomy (GTDB): domain Bacteria; phylum Actinomycetota; class Actinomycetes; order Mycobacteriales; family Pseudonocardiaceae; genus Lentzea. Next base: position 3,547 of record JAVXWK010000755.1, read on the forward strand.
CGTTCAACGACCCGGTGATCCACACCATCGCGCGGCCGGCGTCCTGCACGTCCCCGACAGTCAGCAGGTAGTGCGTGAAGTTGCCGGCCACCGCGGTGATTCCGATGCCGACGAGCACCATCCGGAAGCCTTCGATGCCCTGCCGCCACGCCAGCGCGTAGACCAGCAGCCCGGCGATCAGCCCACCCACCAGGCCGGCGATCGGCACCCCGACCGCAGCCGCGCTCCCGGTCACCACACCCAGCGACCCGGCGAACGTGATCACCGAGACCGCCCCGGCACCGGCTCCCCAGGTCACCCCGAGGATGTCCGGCGAGGCCAACGGGTTCCGCACGATCGCCTGGAAGATCGCCCCGGACAACCCCAGAGCACCACCCACGAGCAATCCGGTCAACGCCCGCGGCAACCGCAGCTCGGTCACCACGAACTGGTCCCGCCGCGTCCCGCCACCGAACAACGCGTCGATCACCTGCGAAGCGGTCAGCGGGAAGTCGCCGATCATGATGTCGACGACCAGCAGGCTCGCCAGCACCGCCAGCGCCAGCGCCACGACCACCAACGGCCGCCGGCGCAGCTTGAACGAGGTGGCACCCAGCCTCAGCGCGGGTGCGGACCTGGTCGCCGTCAAATCTTCACCAGCCTCTTGCGCCGCACCAGGTAGATGAAGAACGGCGCGCCGAGCAGTGCCAGCATCACGCCGACCTCCACTTCGGACGGACGAGCGATCACGCGGCCGGCGATGTCGGCGACCAGGATGAGGGCCGCCCCGAGCAGCGCCGAGTACGGCAGGATCCAGCGGTAGTCCGGCCCGGTGAACGCCCGCGCCACGTGCGGCACCACGAGCCCCAGGAACCCGATGGGCCCGCACGCCGCCACGGCCCCGCCCACCAGCAGCGTGATGGCCAGGATGCCCAGCGACCGCGTCCTGCTGACGTTCACGCCGAGCGACTTGGCCACGTCCTCGCCGAGTGACAACGCGTTGAGTCCCGCCGCGTTCAACCCGGCCAGGACCAGCCCGACGACGAGGAACGGCAGCACCTGGTTCAGCACGGACAGGTCACGCCCGGCGATCGCGCCGACCTGCCAGAACCGGAACGCGTCGAGCGACTGCTGGTCGAGCAGCACGATCGCCGACACCAGGCCGTTCATCAGCGCCGACACCGCAGCACCGGCCAGCGCGAGCGTCACCGGCGACGGACCGCCCCGTCCAGCCGAGCCGAGCAGGAACACCAGGACGCTCGCGATCATCGCGCCGGCGAAGGCGAACCAGATGTAGCCGACCAGCGAGTTCACCCCGAGCAGGAAGATCGAGAGCACGACCGCCAGCGCGGCGCCGTGCGTGACGCCGAGGATGCCCGGATCGGCCAGTGGGTTGCGCGTGTGGCCCTGCATGAGGGCGCCGCCGACGCCCAGCGCGATGCCGACCACGATGCCGAGCAACGTCCGCGGGATCCGCAGCTCGCGGATCACCACGTCGTCCTCGATCCCGGTCGGCGTGAAGAGCCCGTGCCACACCCAGGACAGCGGGATCTCCTTCGAGCCGATCGCGATGCTCGCCAGCGACACGGCGACCAGCACGACCAACAGGAAGAGCAGGCCGACCACAGGCTTACGGCCCAACGCCCACCCCTCCAAATGCCCGACATATGCTCCGCGAAAGACAGGTAAGCCTAACCGAATTTCCGGAGTGATCGATGCGGAT
>JAVXWK010000756.1:0-2650 GCA_032230575.1 Pseudonocardiales bacterium
CCAGCGACGCGACCGCCTCCGGTTCGGCCAACGCTCGCGCCGGACCCAGCATCCGTCCGATCAACGCGGCGGACTCGGGTGGCCGTCCCAGCGCGAGCTCCAAGGCACAACACTGCTCGGTGACCGAGATCCGCCGCTCGTTCCACCGGTCGGCGTCGACCCCCAGCTCCGAGCTCACCAGCCCGGCCAGCGCCGATCCGCGCCACAGTTCCAGCGCCGCACGCAACTCCGGTGCCGCCTGCGAGGGTTCGAGAGCGGCGGCTGCCCGCACGCGATCTTCAAACGCCGCAACGTCGGTATCGGCGACGACGCGATAGGCCGCGCCGTCCGTGATGATCACCGAGGAACCGAGCACCGCTCGCAGCGACGCGATCGACTTCTGCACCTGATGCCGTGCGGTGGAAGGAGGATCGACGTCCCACGCCACGGCGACCAGGTGGTCGAGCGCGACCAGCCGCCCACCGGCGAGCGCCAGTGCCGCCAGCACCTTCTGGTCCCGCGTGCTGCCGATCCGCATCCGCTCGCCGCTGCCCGCGAACACCTCCAGAGGCCCGAGCAGCCGGATGTCCGTCACGGTCAGAAGATAACGACGGAATGCTCGCGACTGACCATTTGAGACCGTCAGGAGGCGCGGAACAGCAGTGGAATCGCCAATTCCTGTCTCGTTCTGGACCCGTGGAACCCCTTCATCATGCTGAACAAGGGTTCCGCCTGGCCACGAACGATCACCGCCGAGTTTTTCATTGCCACGACCACATTCCCGATGCGGTCGAACGCCAACGGGCTGACCGGGCCGAACCAGCCCGCGTCGACAGCTTCCTCACGCCGCACCACATCCGCGCGATCACCCAGGAAATCGCGCCAGACCGCGAGCACCTCATCACTTTCGGTGTGCAGATAGCGCACCCGCGGTTCGCCGGTGATCACCCGAACTCCTTCCCACAACAAGGGTTCGGTGTCGAAGTCGATCCGGTCGTCCGCGGCGATCATGCCGTGGTCCGCCGTGACCACGAGCAGAGAACCAGGCGGCATCCGGGAAGCGATCCGGGAGGCCAACGCGTCCACGAACTCCAGCTGCAGCAACCACTCGCCGGAGCCCGGACCGTAGATGTGCCCGATCATGTCGAGATCCGCGTGGTAGGCGTAGCAGAACGAGCGGTCCTGCTGGACCGCCGCGACAGCGCCCAGCGCGAGGTCGCCGAACCCCGCAGCGCCCCGGAACCACGACCCGCGCAACACGGCACGGGTCAGCCCGCTGGTTCGCTGGTTCAGCGGAGCGACCGCGCTGACCGCCACGCCGGCCGCCGCGGCCCGCTCGAACAGCGTCGGGTGCGGCTGGACGACCTCGGGCACGAGCACTTTGCGCAGGTCGTGGTGGTGGTCACCGGCACGCGACCAGGTCAGCGCGTTGAGCACCTCGTCACCGACCGAGAACGACATCCCGACGACGCCGTGCTCACCCGCGAGCAGTCCGGTGCCGATCGAGGCGAGACTGGTGGCGGTGGTCGACGGGAACCCGGCGTTGATGTCCCGGCCGGAGAGACTCGTGAGGAACGGCGCGTGATCGGCGTGCTGACGCAGCAGCTCGTGGCCCAGCCCGTCGACGAGCAGCAGCACGACACGCCGGGAGGACGGCAGGTCCAGGGTGTTGTCGGCACCCGGAACGTCCAGGCCGGAGAGCAGTGACGGGACGACCTCGGCGATGGTCATGAGGACACGGTGTCACGTCGAATCGGACAACGGGCAGAATGGCGCGCTGTGACAACGCTCATCCACCAGAAGATCGCTGACGAGCTCGGCGTGGCCAGCGGCCAGGTCAGCTCTGCTGTCGAACTGCTCGACGGTGGCGCGACCGTCCCGTTCGTCGCCCGCTACCGCAAGGAGGCGACCGGCGGTCTCGACGACGCCCAGTTGCGCACGCTCGAGGAGCGGCTCGGCTACCTGCGCGAACTGGAGGAGCGCCGCGCGTCCGTCCTCAACTCGATCCGCGAGCAGGGCAAGCTGAACGACGCCCTGGAAGCGCAGATCCTCGCCGCCGACTCCAAGGCGCGGCTCGAGGACCTCTACCTGCCGTACAAGCAGAAGCGCCGCACGAAGGCCCAGATCGCGAAGGAGGCCGGTCTCGAACCGCTGGCCGACGCGCTGCTGGGCGACCCCGGTCTGAACCCGCAGGAAGAAGCCGCCAAGTTCGTCGACCCGGCCAAGGAGGTCGCGGACGCCGCGGCCGCGTTGCAGGGCGCCCGGGCCATCCTGGTCGAGCGGTTCGGCGAGGACGGCGACCTGATCGGCGAGCTGCGCGAGCAGATGTGGACGCGCGGCCGCGTCGTCTCCAAGGTCCGCGAGGGCAAGGAGACCGAGGGCGCCAAGTTCGCGGACTACTTCGAGTTCGACGAGCCGTTCGCGAAGCTCCCGTCGCACCGCATCCTGGCGCTGTTCCGCGGCGAGAAGGAGGAGGTCCTCGACCTCGTCCTGGAGCCGGAGGAGCCGCGTGAGGAGGGTCCGTCGACGTTCGAGGTGCGGATCGCTTCGAGGTTCGGCATCGACGACCAGGGCCGTCCTGGCGACAAGTGGCTCACCGACACCGTGCGGTGGGCGTGGCGGACCCGGATCCTCGTGCACCTGGGCATCGACCTGCGCGGACGCCTGCGCT
>JAVXWK010000776.1:0-13394 GCA_032230575.1 Pseudonocardiales bacterium
GGCCTGGCGATGGACTACCAGATCTTCCTGGTGTCCCGGATGCACGAGGCGCACCACCGCGGCGCCAAGCCGATCGAGGCCATCACCACGGGCTTCCGCCAGGCCGCGCCGGTCGTCATGGCCGCCGCGCTGATCATGTTCTCGGTGTTCGCGGGCTTCGTCCCCGCGGGCGAGGCGACCGTGAAGTCGATCGCGTTCGCCCTGGCGGTCGGCATCTTCGTGGACGCCTTCGTGGTCCGCATGGTGCTCGTGCCCGCCGCGCTGGCTCTCATCGGTGAGCGTGCCTGGTGGCTGCCGAAGTTCCTGCGCTGGCTGCCGGAGCTCGACGTCGAGGGCACCGCGCTGGAGGAGATCGACACCAAGCACCGCGAGCCGGTGTCGGTCTAGCCGATTCCGCCCACCGGTCCGTCATGTCCGTGATCTGATCACGGACATGACGGACTGGGCGCAGCTCACCTACGCCTACGACACCGCCGCGGCACACGGCCAAGAGCTCGTGATGCAGGCGGTCCTGCACGTCTTCGGTCAGGCGACGTGCCCGCTGTGCTCGACGGAGTTCTCCGTCTCCGGCCGCGTGCTCTGAGTCAGCAACCGGCGCGCCCACCTCGCCACCGTCCGCGGCGGCGGATCGACCGCACCGCCCAGAGGTGCCACCACGGTGAGCTCACCGCCGGGTTCCTCGACGGCGATCGCCCACCCGTGGCACTCGGTCCACAGCAGCGCCACATCATGATCGGGATGGCCCTGCAGCCGGCCGTCCACCGCGATGTACACCCGCAGCGGCTTGTCCCTGTCCACGCAGGACGACTCACCGCTCAAGCCCAGTTCCCGCGTGACCCGCAAGGCGTAATCCAGTGCCAACACGACCGCCGGTTACCCCGTCCGGCTGATCGTCAGTCCTTCACGTAGGTGCCGTGCAGCGCGACCGGTTTGGACCGTTTGGCGCGCATCCTCAGGTTCAGGAACTCCACGAACACCGAGAACGCGATCGGCCCGTACACGTACCCCTTCGGGATGTGCTGGTCGAAGCCCTCCGCGATCAGGCTGCCGCCGATGAGCAGCAGGAACGACAGCGCGAGCATCTTGACCGTCGGATGCTTGTTCACGAACTCGGAGATCGCCTTGGCGGAGAACAGCATCACGACCATCGCGACCACGACGGCGGTGATCATGATGCTCAGCTCGTCCACCATGCCGACCGCGGTGATCACCGAGTCGAGCGAGAACACCACGTCCAGCACCAGGATCTGCGCGATGACGGCGGCGAACGAGACGACCTTGCGCTCCTTCTCGTGCTCGGCGCCCTCGAGCTGCTCGTGAATCTCGAAGGTGGCCTTGCCGAGCAGGAACAACCCGCCCAGCAACAGGATCACGTCACGGCCCGAGATCTCGTGACCCCACACCGTGAACAACGGCGCGGTCAGGCCGATCACCCACGCCAGCGACGCGAGCAGCAGCAGCCGCGTGACCAACGCGAGGGAGAGGCCCACGACCTGGGCCCGGCGCCGCTGGTCCTCCGGCAGGCGCCCGGCCAGGATCGAGATGAAGATGACGTTGTCGATGCCGAGCACGATCTCCAGCAACAGCAGGGTCACGAACGCGACCCAGAGCTCGGGGCTCGTGATCCACTCCATCAACGCTTCCCTTCAGGTCGTGGGCTCAGGACTCACTCGCCGCCGAAGTCGCCGAAGTCCTCGAACGCGTCGTCGAGCATCTCGCCCATCACCATGCCGCCGACGACACCCGCGGCACCGGCCGCGACGACCGTGCCCATTCCCATGCCACGACCGTGGTGACCGCCGTGGTGACCATGGTGTCCCTGCTGGTCATAGCCGTAGTGGGCACCGCCGCGCTCCGCCACCTGAGCCAGCCATCCGTTGATGGACGTCGCCCAATCGGCTACCTGAGCCTCCTGGTGCGACAGCCGGAAGTGACCGAACGCGTCGCCGCCCGACGAGAACATCCCGCCGCGCTTGTCGGCTTCCAGGATCACGAACAGCTCGTGCGGCGACGCCACGAACGTCAGCTCGACCTGCTGGATCCGGCCGGCGAAGTGTGCGGGAGGGAAGAACTCGATCTCCTGGTAGAAACCGAGCTCCTGCGGCACGCCGTGCAGGCGCCCCGCCTCGACGTCCGCGCTGCGGAAGCCGAAACCGAGCTGCCCGAACGCGTTCAGCACCGCGTCCTGCGAGGGCAGCGGGTGGACCAGCACCGGGTCGAGGTCGCCCTTGTCCGGCGCGCCCGCGATCACGAGCTCGGTCCGCACGCCCACGGTCATGCCGGGCAGCTGCGCGCCACCGACCGCCGTGATCGGGGTCTCCCACGGGATCGGGAGCTGGAACGGGATCGACACCGGCCGGCCGGCGGCGACCCGCACGCTCTGCGCCACCACGACCCGCAGGAACTCGGACACGCCGCCGTACTCGTGGTCTCCGTGCTCGACCTCGACGCGCGTGACGAGCGACAGCACGACCTGGCCGATCTCGGCGTCCGCGCTGCCACCCTGGATGCGCACCTGCCCGGTGACGAGCTGTCCGGGCGTGGCATGCGGTGAGTCCAGCACCGTGTCGACCAACGGGCCACCGACGCCGAAGGCGCTGAGCATCCGCTTGAACATCTACCGTTTCCTCTCGCGGGTGTCGGTTTCGTCCTCGAAGTCGCCGATCAGCTCTTCGAGGAGGTCCTCAAGTGCGGCGATACCAACGGTTTCGCCGTCTGTGCCGAATTGCCGCTCCTCCGGAGACGGCGGCGAGTTCGCCTGCAAGTCGGTCATCCGGCCACCGCTTCGGCCCGAATCGCCTTCGGCGGTTGACCCGAAGAGGCGACCGGATGACCGACGCGAACTCGCGTCTTCCTCGACCAGCGCAAGCTGGGCACGGAAGTTCCGCATCTCGGTCACGGCCTGAGCGACCGGCATCGACGCGGGCAACGTCAGCACCGGGCCCATCAACGTCCGCGCCGAGGGATCCTCGCCGCGCGCCGTGGCCCGCATGGCCTCGCGGATGTGCACCAGGCCGACGTACCGGCCGCGCAGGTCGGTGACCGGGAAGCGCGACCGTCCACACTGGAGGCTGCGCCGCTCGATCGCCCGCGCCGTCGTGTGTTCAGTGACCGATGACGTCTGCGCGATCGGCACCATCACCTCGCGCACTGTCGTCCGCTGGACCTGCAGCATCCGGGTCAGCAGCCGTTGCTGGCCCTCGGGGATCAGGCCGTGCTCGGCGGACTGGCGCAGCAGCATCCGCAGGTCGTCCGGCCGGTGAGCCTGCGCCAGCTCGTCCTGCGGCTCGACCTTCATCAAGCGCAGCAACGAGTTCGTCGCCGCGTTCAGTCCACTGAGGATCCAGCGGACCGAGCGGGCGAACGCGCGGAACGGCAGCGCCAGGATCAGCGCGGACCGCTCGGGATGCGAGATGGCCCACGACTTCGGCGCCATCTCGCCGACGACCATGTGCAGGAACACCACCAGCACCAGGCTGATCGCGAACGCCACGCCGTACGCGAAGGCATCCGGCAGGCCGAGCCACGCGAAAGCCGGTGCCAGCAGGTCCGCGACGGCGGGCTTGGCCAGCGCGCCGAGACCCAGCGTGCACAGCGTGATGCCGAGCTGGGCACCCGCGAGCATCAGCGACAGCTCACGAACACCCGCCACGGCGGCGCGCGCCGCTCGTGACGTCTCGGCTGCCTGCTCCAGCCGGTGCCGCTTCGACGCGATCAACGCGAACTCCGCGGCCACGAAGAAGCCGTTCAACGCCAGCAAGATCACGGAGATCACGATGCTCATCGGGACAGCACCACCGTGTCCGGCACGTTGCGCGCCACCACGGCGACCCGCAGCGTCACGCCGTCCAGCACGACCTCGTCACCGGTCTCGGGCACGCGCCCCAACTGGTGCAGCACCAGGCCCGACACCGTGTCGTAGGCGTCGTCCTCAGGCAACTCGACGCCGGTGGCGTCCTCGATCTCGTCCAGCCTCATCCGGCCGGGCACGCGCCAGTCGTCGCCGACCCTCTCGATCAGGGCCGCGACCAGGTCGTCCTCGTCGTGGATCTCGCCGACCAGCTCCTCGGCCAGGTCCTCGAGCGAGACCACGCCCGCGAACCCGCCGAACTCGTCGACCACGCAGGCGAGCTGACGGCGTTCGGATCGCAGCCTCTCCAGCACCGCGGGCAACGGCAGCGTCGACGGCACGACGAGTGCGGCGGAGGCGATCTTCTCGATGGCGGTGGTCGCGCGTTCCTCGGGCGTCAGCGTCAGCACCTCGGCCAGCCCGACGACACCACGCAGGTCGTCGCGGTCCTCGCCGACAACCGGGAAACGCGAGTTTCCCGTGTCCAGCAACTCCACGACACGTGCGGCGGGCTCGTCGAACCGTACTGTGTGGACGTTCACGCGCGGCGTCATCGCTTGTTCCGCAACGAGTTCACGGAACCCGATGCCGTGCTCCAGCAACCGCGTGAGCTCGGGATCCAGGTGGCCCTGCTCCCCCGCGTCCTCGACGATCGCCCTGAGATCCTCGGGCGTCGCGCCCTGCGGCAGCTCCTCGACCGGCTCGATGCCCATCGCGCGCAGCAACCGGTTCGCGGCCGCGTCGAACAGCCGGATCACCGGTCCCGCGATCTTGAGGTAGACGAGCGTGGACGAGCTGAGAGCCAGCGCCAGCCGTTCGGGACGGGCGATCGCGAGGTTCTTCGGCAGCAGCTCACCGAGCACCATCTGCACGAACGTCGCGAACACCAGCGCGATCACCATCGAGAACGGCACGCCCAGGCCGGTACCGAGCAACGGCTCGGCCACGTATCCGACGAGCAACGCCGTCACCGTGATGCCGAACTGGGCGCCGGACAGCATGAACGAGAGCTTCTGAGTCACGCGGTACGCGCGGTCGGCGGCCTTGTCCCCGGCCTCCGCCAGCTGCTGCAGACGGCCGCGATCGACCGCCATGTACGCGAACTCCTGAGCGACGAAATACCCCGTGGCGATCGTGAGCACCACGATGGCGAGCAAGCCGGATGCGATCAACAAGACGCACCCGGCCACGTACTACAGCCGTCTATGTCGGCTTCATCAGGCATACTCCAACAGTAGCACGTAGCACTGTACGGTTTCGGGACGGAGGTCGCCTGTTTTGTCCGAGTCGCTGCTCAAGATCGGCGAGCTCGCCGCCCGTGCCGGAGTCAGCATCCGCACCGTCGACTACTACACGACCCTCGGCCTGATCAGCCCCGCTCAGCGCACCGCGAGCAACTACCGCCTCTACCGCGCCGACGACGTGGAGCGCATCCATCTCGTGCGGCGCCTGGAGGTCCACGGCCTGCCCCTCGAGGACATCGCGCGGGCGTTCACGTCCGGCCCCGCCGACACGGCTGCCGTTCTGGGCCAGATCGACACCGACCTGCGCACGCTCCAGGAAGCCGCCGACGCCGCGTCGCCGGAGATGCACGGCCTGCTCGCGGTGATCGCCGGCCGCGTCCACTCACTGATCACCATCGCCCTGCAGCTGCCGCCCGACTTGCCGCTTTAGCCGACGAAAATTCGGTGTTCGTCCACGGGGTTGCCGGGCGTCGTCACGCACGCCATGGTGAACAAGCCGCCTCCGCCGCGCCCGACGTCCGGCAGGAAGTGAGCGCATGGAGCTCCCGAACGACCCCACCACCCCTCAGGTCACCCGCCGCTGTTTCATCGGAGGCTGCGCCGCGGCGGCCACCGTGATCACCACCGGCACCGCTGCCGCCGCGTCCGATGTCCAGCCGTGCGGCAAGCTCCCGCCCGGCACCGTCCTCGCGAAGAAGGCCGACGTGCCGCTCAACGGCGGCGTGGTCGTCTACTTCGACGACGAGACCTCAGTCGTCGTGGCACAGCCGAAGAAGGACAAGTACACGGCGTTCGACGCCAAGTGCACGCACCAGGGCTGCATGTGCAGCGAGGTCGACAACAACCTGATCATCTGCTGGTGCCACGACAGCCGGTTCAGCTCGGTGGACGGCAAGCGCAAGTCCGGTCCTGCCAGGAAACCGCTGCCCGTGATCAAGACGAAGATCAAGGGGGACGACATCGTCGTGGCGTAGGTAGGGTGGCGCCGTGGGGCTACGCAGCGAGCACTGGTACGCAGGTCAGGACCGCAACGCCTACATCCACCGCGCTTGGATGCGCCGCGGCGCCCCGTCCGACGCCTTCGCCAGACCGCAGATCGCGATCGCCAACACCGCCTCCGACCTCACCCCGTGCAACGCGCACCTGAACGAGGTCGCCGCGTCGGTGTCGAACGGCGTGCACGAGGCGGGCGGCGTTCCGTTGAACCTGCCCGTGGTGTCGCTCGGCGAGACGAACGTGCGCCCGACCGCGATGCTGTGGCGCAACATGGCCGCGATGGCCGCCGAGGAGATGTTGCGCGCCAACCCTGTTGACGGCGTGGTGCTGCTCGGCGGTTGCGACAAGACGATTCCCGCACTGCTGATGGCCGCCGCGTCCGTCGACATCCCGGCGGTCGTGGTGCCGGGCGGGCCGATGCTGACCGGCACCTTCCGCGGCGTGCCGCTGGGCTGCGGCACGGACGTCTGGCGGCTGTCCGAAGAGGTCCGCGCCGGGACGTTGTCGCAGGAGGCGTTCATCAAGTCCGAGTCGGCGATGATCCGCAGCCGCGGCCACTGCAACACCATGGGCACCGCCTCGACCATGGCGCTGGTCGCCGAGGCGCTCGGCACCGTTGTTCCTGGCGTGGCAGGCACTCCGGCGCCGGACAGCAGGCTCCTGGAGGCCTCGCACGGCACCGGACGGCTGATCGTCGAGCTGATCGCCCAAGATCGCAGGCCCAGCACGTTCCTCACGAAAGCCAGCTTCCACAACGCGATCGTGGCGCTCGCGGCGATCGGTGGCTCGACGAACGCCGTGGTGCACCTGCTCGCCATCGCCGGACGCCTCGGCGTGGACCTGACGCTGGACGACTTCGACCGCATCGGATCCGGTGTGCCGCTGCTGGTGGATCTCCAGCCGGCGGGCCGGTTCCTGATGGAGGACTTCCACCGCGCGGGCGGACTCCTGGCCGTGCTGCGGGAAGTGCGCGACCTGCTCGACCCGAAAGCGTTGAGCGTCACGGGAAACCCGCTCGTCGACTACCTCGACGACGCCCCGATCTGGGACCCCGAGGTGATCCGCAGCCGCACCGAGCCGATCATCGCCGAGGGCGGCATCGCGGTGCTGCGCGGCAACCTCGCACCGCGAGGCGCGCTGATCAAACCGGCGGCCGCGTCGGCGAACCTGTTGCAGCACCGCGGAAAAGCCGTGGTGTTCGACAGCATCGAGGACTTCCACGCCCGCATCGACGACCCCGATCTCGACGTGGACGCGGACTCCGTGCTGGTGCTGCGCGGGTGCGGCCCGCGCGGCTATCCGGGCATGCCGGAGGTGTCGAACATGCCGCTGCCCAAGAAGCTGCTGGAACAGGGCGTGCGCGACATGGTCCGGATCTGCGACGGGCGCATGAGCGGCACGGCGTACGGCACGGTCGTCCTGCACGTGGCACCGGAAGCGGCCGCGGGCGGGCCGCTCGGACTGGTGCGCACCGGCGACGTCATCGTGCTCGACGTGGAGAACCGCCGGATCGACGTGGAGGCACCGGACTTCCTCGACCGCACTCCGAGCGAGGCGATGTCCCAGGCGTTCGCGAAGCCGTCACGCGGCTGGGAGCGGCTCTACGTCGACCACGTGCTGGGCGCCGACACCGGAGCCGACCTGGACTTCCTGGTCGGCTCCAGCGGCAGCGAGGTCACCCGCGAGTCCCACTGAGCCTGTCGACCACCTGCGCCTCGTACAGCTGCGTGCCCTCGAACTCGGCGCGGCCGCCTCTGGTTCAGGAGTGCGAGTGCTCGTGTTCCTCCGTGTGGCCCGCATCGTGCACGTGGGTGTGCGAGTGCGTTTCGCCGCCGTGCGAGTGGGTGTGCTCGTGCTCGACATGGCTGTGCGCGTGCGACTCGTGCGGATGCGTGTGCGTCATGTCGCCGTGGCTGTGCTCGTGGGAGTGGACTCCGTTGGTCATGCGTCGGATGCTGGCACGGACCGCGACGAAGTGCAGTTGTTGCAACCTTCTTGCTGTTTCAGCCTTTGAGGACCGCTTCGACGATCACGTTGTCGCGGTAGCTGCCCGCGACCCGGTCGAAGTCGCCGCCGCACGTCACCAGCCGCAGTTCGGACAACGGCGTCGGCCCGTAGACGATGGCGGTCGGGAACGCGGTCTTCTGGGTGGCGTAGGTGTGGTTCACGACGAACGTCAACTTGCTGCCGTCCTCGCGCTCCACCAGAACCTCGGCGCCGGGTTGCAGTTCCGGCAGCCGGAAGAACACGCCGGGCCCGGTCCTCGAGTCGACGTGGCCCGCGATCACGGCCGGCCCGGCGTCGCCCGGCGCGACACCCTTGGCGTACCAACCCGCCTTGTCGGAGCGCGTCGGCGGTTCCAGGACGCCGTCCTTGCCCACTTCCAGCGACTCCAGCGACGTTTCCACGCCGATCGACGGGATCCGCACGGTCACCGGCTCCGGCACCTTCTCCGCGCCAGGACCCTTCACGATGTAGATCAGCGCGACCAGGATCGCCGCGCCCATCACGAGCTTGCCCTTCATCAGCCGAACCGGAAGAGCCTGCCGCGCACCGAGAACATCGCGGCGCCCACGATGAGCGCGATGACCAGCGCGGTGAGCCAGTCCCAGCCGCCCGCCATGCCGCCGAAGCCCGTTTCCTGGCCGCCACCGGGCACGACCTGGGCGCCCTTGGCGTCCGTGCGCAGCTCGATGCGGCGCGCGCTCACCAGCAACGTGTAGACCGCGCCGGACTCGAGCGTCGCCTCCAGCCGCGTGGACTCCTTGCCGCGCTGGGTGATCTGCAGGGCGTCCGAGCCGGGCAGCATCACCGCGTAGCCGGTCGTGGAGGTCGCCGGGACGTTGCGGTGCACGAACACGCTGCCGCGCAGGAGGTCCATCTCGGCGTCACCGGCGTTGATCACCCGCAGCCGCGCCTGGCCGTTGGGCGGCAGGCTGACGTCGTCCTCGAGCACCTTCATCGCGGACGCGATGTCGACCACCGTGTACGCCTTGCCCTCGCCCGCCTTCACCAGCACCGACCTCAGCACGGGCGAGGACGGATCCGTGCGGAACTCGACGACGTGGTCGCCCGGTTCGACGCGGCGGTAGTCGTAGAGCTGGGCGTAGTCGAGGGTGCCGAGCTTGACGCCGTCGAGGGTGGCGTCGATGCGGGCCTGGTCCATCGAGAAGTGCCCGAGGCGCAGGTACGTGCCGGTCGCCGCCTGGGCAGGCATCGCGGGCACTGCCGAGAACAGGAGCAACAGCACGACAGCGAGCACTCGCACGCGAACCTCCCCTCACCGGACGCGTCAACGATAACGCGCCTGATCAGAGTCCAGTGAGGTTCAGCCGCCCGCCGGACGCGTGACCGTGTCCCCGCAGGCCTCCTCGATTGCCGATCTATGCACTGAATTAGGGCGGACAATCCTGCGTCAGATTCAATGACCGTGTTGTTCGAGGAATTCTCATGAGCACCATTTCAGCAGGTCAGCACGGCCAGAAATAGGTCTGCGAAAAGACAGGCACGTCTCATCTGGTGACGTCCACTACCCTTCGCCGGGTGCGGGTGAGCATTCACGTCCTGGGCGCGCTCGACGTCCGAATCGACGACCGGACCGTCGATGTCGGCGGGCCGGCGCAACAGGCGCTTCTGGCGGTTCTCGCGTCCGCGGTGGACGCTCCCGTGCCGACCGACGAGATCGCCTCCGCACTGTGGGGTGCCCGGCTGCCGTCGCGGCATCGCCAGCAGGTGCAGAAGCGCGTGCACATGCTGCGCGCCCGGCTTGGCACGGAGGCCGTGCTCACCGATGGCGCCGGCTACCGGCTGGGCTGCCCGACCGACCTGCACGAGTTCACGCACCGGCTCGCACGTGCCCGTGCGCTGCGAGACCAGGACCTCACCGAGGCCGCCGACGTGTACCGCTCGGCGCTGGCGTTGTGGCGCGGTCCCGCCCTGGACGGTCTCTCGCGGCTGCCCGAGCTGGCGGCGCGGCTCGACGACCTGCGCGGGCAGGCGACGTCCGAACACCAGGAGCTCGGCGTCCCGAGCCGGGTCGCGCTGCCGCTGGACCCACGCGCGTTCGTCGGGCGCGCTGACGAGCTGGCGTCGTTGACCGGGCCGCTGTCGCTGGTCACCGGACCACCCGGAGTCGGGAAGACAGCGCTGGCGCTGCGGTGGGCACACCGCGCGGACTTCCCGGACGGCAAGCTCTACGTGAACCTGCGCGGCTTCGACGCCGAGCCCCCGCTGACACCGGACGACGCCCTGCGCACGTTGCTGCGAGCGCTCGGCGTGAGTCAGGTGCCGCGCGGCCTGGACGCCCAGGTGGCGCTGTACCGGAGCCTGCTGGCCGGGCGGCGTGTTCTGGTGGTGCTGGACAACGCCGCGAGCGAGGACCAGGTCCGGCCGCTGCTGCCCGCCGATCCACAGTGCGCGGCGATCGTGACCAGCCGCAACGACCTGCGCGGCCTCGTCGCGCTGAACGACGCGCACCGGCTGGCGCTCGACGTGCTGAGCGAGACCGAGGCGTGCGCGCTGGTGGAGTCGCTGACCGGCAGCGGCGAGCAGGCCCTGGAGCTGGCGCGCCTGTGCGGCTACCTGCCGCTGGCATTGCGCGTGGCGGCCACGAGCCGGGCGCCGATCAGCGACGCCGTGACCGCCCTGGCCCACACACCGCTCGTCACCGCCGCGTTCGAGTTCTCCTACCAGGCCTTGCCTCCCGAGTCCGCCCTGCTGTTCCGGCTGCTCGGCCTGGTGCCGCGCCCGTCGTTCACCCTGAGCGCGGCGACGGCGTTGCTCGGCGAGGACGCCCGCTCCGCTCTGGCCGAGCTCGAACGTGCCGGCCTCGTCGAACGCCACCGCCGTCACCGCTACCGCATGCACGACCTGCTGCACACCTACGCCCGCGGCCTCGTGGCGCCCGACGAGGACGCCCGCGACCGGCTGCTGGACCACTACCTGCAGACCACGGACGCGGCGAGCGACCTGGTGACACCGAAGATGATCCGGCAGCCCCGGCCGACCGCGGTGACGTTCGAGACCGCCGCCGACGCCGCCGAGTGGCTCGACGACGAGTACCCGAACGTGCTCGCCGCGGCGTTGGCGAGACCCTCTGGCCGCGTGTGGCAGCTGGCCGACGCCCTGCGCCGCCCCCTCTGGCTGATGGGCCGCACCGAGCAGGCCGTCACCCTGTTCTCCGCGGGCCTCGCCGCCGCGATCGCCGAAGGGGACCTGTTGGGCCAGGCCACCATGCACTCCGCCATCGGCACCGCGCACATGGCGGACGACAACTCGCTGGCGGCCACCGAGTTCATGCGGGCAGCCGACCTCTACGGCGAAGCGGGCGACTCGGCGAACCGCCTCTACGCGCTGAACAACGCCTCGCGCTGCACCGGCATGCGCGGCCGGCTCCCGGAAACCCTCGCCGTCCTGCGCTCGGCGCTCCCCCTGGCGAGCACGCTGGAACAGCACGCCGACCTGCTCGCCAGCATCGCCATCACGCTCGGCTACTCGGGCAGGCTCCACGACGCGTTGCGCCACCACGAGGAAGAACTGCACCACCGCGGCGAAACCGACGAGACCGTCCTGCTCCCCGCGACCATGCTGTCGATCGGCTTCGTCACCCGGCAACTGGGCGAGCTGGATCGCAGCGCCGCCATGCAGGCGCGCCTGGAACACCTCGCGTCCGGCACCGGCGCCTCGGTGTGGCGGCTGCACGCCCTGCACAGCCGCGCCGCGCTGGACCGCGACACCGGCCGGACCGCCTCCTCCCTGGCCGCGCTCGACGACCTGCTGGCCTCGTGCACCGGCACCTCCGGCCTGCTGTTCGCCCCCACCGCCCACTGGACGCTCGGTCAGCTCCAGTCCCACACGGGCCGGCAGGACCTCGCCCTGACCACGCTCACGCACGCACTCGAGCTCGCCGAGACGCTGGAGTACGCGCAGCTCACGCCTGGGATCCTGGCCGACCTGGCTCGCGCGCACCTGGGCGTCGGTTCGCTCGGCGCCGCTCACGACCACGCCACCCGTGCACTCGGCCTCGCGCGCGGCCTGGACATGATCAGCCAGCAGGGCCGCGCGTTGGTGACCCTCGCGCGCCTCGGGGATCGGCACCTCGCCGCTGAGGCCCTTGAGCTGCAACAGGAATCGGGCTACCTGCTCGGGCAAGCCGAGGCTCATCTGGCGCTCGGGGATCACGCGCGGGCCGGGGTGGTCTTCGCTCGGCTCACCGGTGATGCGGATCATGCTCCGGCCGGGGTGCTGGCGGAGTGGCCGTGTCACCGGTGTGAGCCGGCCGGGTGCTGACCGGTTCTCAGCCGGCCAGACCCTCCAGGCGCCGCACCACCGACTCCACCGACGGCATCTCCGCGATCTCCGCCGCCACCTCGCGAGCCGCCACCGCCAACGAGAAGTCCGTGAGCAGCCGCGAGATCAGCTCCGCGGACACGTCCTCACGCCCGGCCGAGATGCCCGCCCCGCGCTGGTCGACGGCCGAGGCCGCCGCGAACCGGTCGGAGCCGTCGGGCAGCACCAGTTGCGGCACACCGCAGGCCAGGGCCGCCAGCGCCGTGCCGGAGCCGCCGTGGTGGATCACCGCGTCGGAGGTGCGGACCAGCGAGTCCCACGGCACCCAGCCGCAGGCCGTCACGCCGGGAGGCAGGCCGCCCAGTGAGCTGATGTCCATGTCGCCCATGACCAGCACGAACTCGGCGTCCACCGAGGCCGCGGCGGTCACCACCCGGTCCAGCGTCGAGAAACCGCCGACCTTGGGGGGCACGGTGCCCAGGGTCACGGCGATCCGTGGCCCGGAGCGCGGCGGGACCACGCCGGTTCCGGTGTAGGCACCGGGACGCAGCGGCCAGCCGCGCGACGTCCCACCGACCATCGAGGGCGGCGCCACGTCCAGCGAAAGGACCTCGCCCATCGGAACGGACATGTGCTTGACCATCACGGCGTGCAGCGGCGCGATCTCGGTGAAGCCCAGGTCGTGCCGCACGGCCGGGATGCCCAGCACCGTGGCGGCGGCAGCGGCTGCCGGAAAGAGGTACTCGTAGACGACCAGGTCCGGGCGCCAGGACGACGCGAAAGCGGCCATGCTCTCCGCCACCTCGTCGTTGACCAGCGCGGCCAGGGCGACGAAGGCCTCGCGGTCGGCCGAGTTCGTCTCGACCGTGCGAGCCATCTCGGCAGGCAGACGGGCAGCACCGAGCGAGCGGATCGTGCGGCGCCAGTCGACGCCGGGAGCGGGACAGGCGAACGGGAGGTCCGCCACCAACGACTCCGCGCCGTCCAGAGACGCGACGACCACCTCGTGACCGGCG
>JAVXWK010000809.1:0-2579 GCA_032230575.1 Pseudonocardiales bacterium
ACGCCCGCCGCCTCGTTCTCCCGCTGGTCCTTGCCGCTTTCGCGGCTTCGTCTTCTGCTCCGGCTGCGCCCGCGCAGAGCCGGTCGTGCGCAGACGGCTACACGTATGCAGGGCGCCTGAGCGCCACCCGCGCGCACGGCGTCGGCGCCACGCTGACCGCACTCTCGAAGCCTGAGGTCGCCGCAGGGCACGTCGCAGCGTGGGTCGGCGTCGGCGGCGTCGGGCAGGGGCTGAACGGCACCGACGCTTGGATCCAGATCGGTCTCAGCGCGTTCCCCGGTTCGGGCAGCCGGCTCTACTACGAGGTCGCTCGGCCGGGCGTGGCGCCCACCTACTTCGAGCTCGAGCCCCAGGTCGGCACCGGTGAGCGCTTTCGCGTCGCCGTGCTCGAGATGTCGCAACGCCCTGACCACTGGCGCGTGTGGCTGAACGGCAAGCCGGTCTCCGACCCGGTCGAGCTCCGCGGCTCCGGCGGCCGCTGGCGCCCGATGGCGACCGCCGAGTCCTGGGCGGGCACCGGCAGCGCCTGCAACAGCTTCAACTACCGCTTCGAAGGCGTGCGCGTCGCCGGGGCGACCGGAGGCTCGTGGCGCTCATTCGTCGGCGGGCAGACGTTCCTCGACTCCGGCTATCGCCTGACCGGCGGCCGCAGCACGTTCGTCGCCTCGACGCGTTAACGAACGATCTCGAGCGCCGTACCCGGCGACACGAGGGCGTGCAGGCGGGTGGCAGCCGTGTTCGAGACCCGGATGCAACCGTGCGAGACGGCCTGGCCGAGCAACTCCGGCGCGCTCGTGCCGTGAATCCCGATCTTGCCGCCGCCCGGCCAGTCGGTCAGCGTCCGCGAGTAGGCGCTCGTCTCGAACCCCCACGTCCCGTAGAACGAGTCCGTCGGCCGGAACTCCGTCATCAGATAGAAGCGGCCGAGCGGCGTCTCGGTCCCGGGCGCGCCGACGGCGACAGTCGTCCGGAAGATCGTCTCGCCGCGACGCTGCACCTCGAGCGTGCGGGCGCTCCGGCGGACGACGATCGTCGTCGTCACCGGCCGGACGTCGACACCGTCGGCCCGGACCCAGCCCGTCGTCCCGTTGGGCCGCTGCGAGAGCAGGACGCGGTACCAGAGCCGGCTGTCCGTCCCCAGCTTCTCGCCGAGTGCGAAGACGACCTGGTGCCGGTAATCCGAGCGGAACTCGTGCAGCAGGCCGATGCGCGGTGCCGCGGCAGTGGGCTCAGACCGGACGGCGATCGCGTTCCAGTTGATGCCACCGGCGCGCGGGAAAGCGGCAGGCGGATCTGCTCGCGCTCCCGGTGCGGACACCGAGAGCGCGAGCAGCAGAAGCGTCAGCCGGGCGCTAGCCCGTGACTTCCGGTGGCAGGAACGCGCCACTGACTCCGATTCGCTTCGAGCAGGACAGGACGCCCGGAACTGTGATCCTGATCACGCCCGGACGCGAGGCCGTCCCACGCAACGCGGCGAGGCCGGCCGAGTTCGTCAGCCCGGACGCCGAGAGCCCCGCGCCGCGGGCCAGGACCCGCACGCCCACTGCAGGCTTGCCCGCGATCCTGATGCGGACGGTCACCACGGCCTGGCCGCCGACGGTAGCGCTCTTCGGCGTCACCGACATGCCTGCGCAGCTCTGTGACATGACGGAGGCAACAGCCACCGCCGCACTGCAACCCGCACCAGCGATCGTGATCCGACCCGCCTGCTTCGGCAGCACGGTGAACCGGGCGATCCCGGCGGCATTCGTGCGAGCCGTCTGGGTCTTGGCCGCCCCACGTAGCGTCAGCGCCACGTCGGCACGTGCCGAGCCGTCGTCGTAGCGCGCCCGCACCGTGACCGCGGAGCGCACGCCTGCGAAGACGCTCGGCGTCCCCGTCGTCAGCGCACACCCGGTGGGTGCTGGTGCCTCAGGCGTCGTCGGCGTCGCCGGCGGCGTGAACGGACCTTGAGCCGTCGTCACCGCTGTCGCGGTCTGGTTGTTCCCGACATTCCAGTCGGCGACCGTGGTTCCTACCGTGGCCGAGTTCACCAGCGTCCCGGCCTGATCCACACGCACCACGATCGTGACGGTCACTGATTCGTTCAGAACGAGCGTCCCGAAGGCGCACTTGACCTCACCCGCGGCGAAGGAGCACGACGGGCGTGTCGTCGCCACGGAGACGAACGTCACGCCGCTCGGGAGCTTGTCCGTCATCCGCGCGTCAGGCGCCTCCCCTGGCCCGTGATTCGTGACGACGAGCGTGTAGGTCAGGTTCGATCCGACCGACACGGGATCTGGCGAGTCAGACTTCGTCACCCCGATGTCAGCGGGAGCAGCCCCCGCCGGCGGAGTCACCGCGGTGCCCCACGTCTTGGTGACGATGTTCGACTCCTGCAGCCTCTCCGAGTCGTCGAGATAGGACGCCTGGATCGTGTCCGTGCCCGCGCCGCCGGTGTCCGCGTACGTGAACGTCGCCTGACCTTCTTCGTCCGTGTTGTCCGTGCCAGTCATCCCGGCGTTCGGGCCGGTGAGGACCGTGAAGGTGACACGAGTGTCGACGACCGGCTCGCCGTTCTCCCGCACCGTCGCCGTGAC
>JAVXWK010000833.1:0-3850 GCA_032230575.1 Pseudonocardiales bacterium
GGCCTGGCCGAGCCCGCTCAGGTAGTTCAGGAGCACGTCCTTCCGGAACTCGGTGGCATTGGTGTAGCCGCCGCTGCGCCACAGGGCGTTGGAGTAGGAGCTGTAGCTGCGGTCGATCCGGACGTCCCACAGACCGGAGACGTTGGGCTCGTTGAGCAACTGCACGCCGATCAGGGTGTGGGCGGTGTCGTAGGCCGCGACGTGGTTCATCATCTGGCCGAGCGCGTACTTCTCCCTGGCGAGCAGACCGGGATCGGTCTTGTCGAGGCAGCCGAAGCCCTCCGGCGGTTCGCCCGGCTCGCCGGTGCCCTTCTTCCTCAGCTCGGAGCCGTCCTGGCGAACCACGTACTGGTAGTTGTTCAGCACGTAGTCCGGAAGCCGGAAGGGCATGCTGAAGCCGGTGGAGTCGTGTCCGAACCACAGCAGCTCGAGCCTGAGCCCGAACTCCCGGCACCAGTCGATCATGCGGTCGACGTCGGCCCAGTTCCAGACGTCCTTGGTGGTCTCGATCTTCGACCACCAGATCGGGACGTTGACGACGTTGAAGCCGTCCTGGGCGACCATTCCCAGCAGTGGTTTGAGCTGGGCGTCGGTCCAGCCGTAGCTGTAGCGCTGCTTCTCGTACCGGTACTGGATGCCGTTGTGGTGGAACGGCTTCCCGTCGACCATCAGGACCAGCTTGTCGTGCACGGACATCGTCGTGTCCACATAGGACGCCGTGGTGGCGGCTGCCGCTGCCGCGCCTGCCGGTCGTGCACCGCCGATCAGGCTTCCGCCCAGAGCGGCTGCCGCCGTGGTGGCGAGGAACTTGCGACGTGGCCACAGGCCGGGTTCGGCACCCATCACTACATCACCTCGAGGTGGTCGACGTTGGGCAGCCCGGCCGCGGTGGTGGGGCTGAACCGGATCGTGTTGCTGCCGGCGTTCAGCGTCACCGTGAGGGTCTTGGTGACCCAGGCGGTCCACGCGCCGGTGCCTTCGAACGACGGTGTCTGCACAGTGGTTCCGTTGACGATCAGCGAGGCCGGTCGTGCGGTCGTGCCGTTGGCGAACCGGACTCGCAACGTCGCGGTCCCTGCCGTGGCGGCGTTGACGGTGAACTGGGCGTGGGCGCCGACGGCGCTGTTTCCGTTGCAGAAACCGGTTCCGGTGAAGCCCGCGTAGTTGGCGTCGATGGTGCCGGTGCACACCGCCGGGGCGCTTTCCGCCTCGTACCGGGTGGGCGTGGGCGTCGGCGTGCCGGGGATGAGCGGGCAGGTGCTCAGGTAGCCGCTGATGCCGGTCGGGTCCATCAAGGGGCAGAGGAAATGGCTGTAGCGGGCATCGTTGTCGAGGAAGATCTTGAACCAGGGGACGACCTTGCTCATCATCGCCGAGTTCGGTGTCCAACTGGGGAAGCCGTGGCCTCCGCCGGTGAGCTCGACGTACGCCTTCTCGGTGGCCGGCGGGATCTGGTTGTAGAAGTTCTTCGTGTAGGACGGCGTGACCGTCGTGTCGTTCTGGCCCGCCATCAGCATGGAGGGCACCTGCATGGTGGTCATGTTCGTCGAGAAGATGGCCGGTGCCAGGCCGATCGCGGTCTTGAGCGAGGGCCGCCTCGACGCCGCGGACAGGGCGCCGCCGCCACCCATCGAGTGGCCGATCACCGCGGTCCGGTCGGGGTCGATCCGGTCGCGCACGATGCTGCGCTGGGTCAGGTAGTCCAGCGCGGCCAGCAACTGGGTGCCGCGGGCGGTGTCGCCGTCGGTGGGGTTGGTCGCTTCGAAGCCGATCACGACGAACCCGAACGAGGCCAGCCACGGGCCTGTCCACTCCAGGGCGGCCCACGAACCGTTGTAGCCCGGGATGAACGCGATCGCGCCGAACGTGCCCTGGCTCGTGTCGGCCGGGTAGTAGATGACGCCCTTGCGGAACTCCGGCACGGTCGTCGAGGCGGTGGCGAACGTGCCGCGCGAGGCGGCGACGCTCTCCTTGGTCGGGGCCGGGCCGCGTTGGTAGGGGTTGTCCGCGGCGGGTGCCGGGGCCGCTGTGGCGAGCGCGGCGACGAGCACCAGGCCGATCACCGACGCGAACCACCGCAACCCCCGGTGCATCCCTTGCCGGGCACGCACTTCGACACGGGTCATTGAGCTCAGACCTCCAGATGCTCGACCTTCACCAGCACCGCTGTGGTCAGCGGTTGTGGTGTCGAAACGGTTCACCGTGGCGGCGGTGGGGGAGAAAGCCCTTTTCCGGTGCACTGGAAAGCGCTTTCCGGCTGAACGTAGGACCGTGCGGCGGAGATCGTCAAGGTTTCAACCAATCCTCCGATGACAGGCCAGGAGGCGTTCGACGATCGGGTGTGGACAGTGGCGTTTCCGGCCGGTTGGAATCGTTTACACGGAAGCCTGCCGAAGCTTCGACGTGATCTTGGGGTGCGGGGATCGGAGGTCTTGGGGCCGCAAGGCTGGGCACGGTGAAACCTGAGGTCAACCTGCTGATCGCGATCGTCGTCAGCAGGGTTGATGGATCGTCCGTTGTGGACTTGTCACCCCGGAGAACGATATCGATACCGTTATTCTCAGCATGTCGGCTGGTCTGGAAGGGTGCGACGCCGGGGCGGACGCGTGATCCACCCGTTCGGCCGTGGGTGACGTCGCCTGCCGTGCGGAAACAGCGGACTCGTTCACGGCGGCGGTGCGGCGAAATTCTTCATCTGGCGCGGCGTGAATTGTCGAATCGACCGTCGAACAAGCGAAACCCGCGCGTCCGCAGTGGCGCGCGGGTTTCGACAGCGGGAAATTCAGAGGCGCAGGCCGCGGCGAAGCGCTTCGACCTCGTCGGCGGACATCCGGCGCGTGACGGACGCGCTCTCGACGAACCCAGAACCGTGGAACGTGGCGGGGTAGTGACGCAGCTCGGTCGGCACGCCCGCGTGCGCGAGACGGCGGGCGTACTCGATGCCCTCGTCCCGCAGCGGGTCGTACTGGCACGTCGTGACGAAAGCCGGCGGCAGTCCGGACAGGTCCGTGGCACGAGCGGGCGCGGCGTACGGCGAGACGTCGTCGCCGCCCGGTTCGGTGCCGAGGTAGCTGGTCCAGCTGAAGATCGCGTTGGAACGGTTCCACAGCGGGGTGTCGACGTAGTCCCGCATCGACTGCGTGTCGAGGCGGTCGTCGAGCTCGGGGATGCCGAGGTACTGGAAGCAGAGCCGGGGACCGCCGCGGTCACGGGCCACCAGGGCGGTACCCGCGGTGAGCCCGCCACCCGCGCTCTCGCCGCCGATGCCGAGCCGCTCGGGGTCGATGCCCAGCTCGTCGGCCTTGGCCGCGACCCACTGCAGCGCGGCGTAGCAGTCCTCGACCGGTGCGGGGAACGGGTGCTCGGGCGCCAGCCGGTAGTCCACCGACACGATGACGATGCCCAGCTCGTCGACCAGCCGCAGCAAGTGCGCGTGGAACATGTCCAGGTCGCCGAGGACGAACCCGCCGCCGTGGATGTACACCAGGCCGGGCACCACGTCCGTGCGGTTCGCCGGGCTGTAGATGCGCACCGGCACATCCGGTGCGTCGGAGGGGCCGGGGACTGTCGTGTCACGGACGTCGACGGGGTTCGCCGGCTCGTACGCCGGCATGAGGCCGGCCAGCTCGGACTGCCCGGCGCGCGCGGTCACCAGAGCGGCGTGGTCCCGCAGGACCACGGACGGCAGCATGTCGAGCCAGGGAAGCAGTTCGGGGTCGATGGCGTAGCTCATGAGCTCAATCCTCGGCTCGGGGCGGCGGGGTGGGCAGCCGACACGTGGCGGGCGTTCGTGGCGCCTGACCCGCCATGTGTCTGGCGCTATCGTGACGGGATGAGAGGCCTGTTGCTG
>JAVXWK010000853.1:0-15442 GCA_032230575.1 Pseudonocardiales bacterium
CACGACTGGGACGACGACGGCGCCGGTCGGATCCTGGGTCGCTGCGCCGAGGCCATGCCATCACACGGGCGGTTGGTCGTCATCGAAGGCATCCGAGGTGTGGGTGCGGAGACCGAGATGGATCTGATCATGCTGGTGCACTTCGGCGGACGTGAGCGGAGTGTCGAAGAGCTGGCGAGGCTGGCAGAACCGCACGGTTTGGCGCTTGCTGGGGTAACCGAAGTTCCGGGTGACCACTCGGTGCTCGAATTCCGCAAACATCCGATCTAAGGTGAGGACCGTCGCCGCACTGACGAAGGGACTCCCATGCGTCGAGCAGCGGTCGTCGCGGCCCTGTTGATCCTCTTCACCGGCACCCCCGCACAGGCGGCGCCCGCCGTGAGCGTGCGGGTGGATCCCACGAGCAAGAGCAGCGTCGGCAAGGACTTCGCCGGCTTCAGCTACGAGAAGGACCGGGTCGGGGCGCGGATGTTCAACGCCCGCAACGCCGACCTGGTCCGGCTCTTCCGGCTGCTCGGGCCGAGCCTGCTGCGCATCGGCGGCAACCTCGTGGACATGACCACCTGGAACCCGTCCGGGACCGGCGGGAAACCGGCCGAGGTGACGCCGTCCGACATCCAGGAGCTGTCGCTGTTCGCGAGGGCCACCGGCTGGAAGATCGTCTACGGCATCAACCTCAAGACCAACACCCCGGAGGCCGCCGCCGAAGAAGCCCAGGTGGCAGCCAAGATCCTCGGCAAGGACCTCGTCGCGTTCGAGATCGGCAACGAGCCCAACGTCTACGTGAAGACGTGGCCGGAGTACGAGGCGCTGTTCAGCAAGTACGCGGACGCGATTCGCGCGAAGGTGCCCGGCGCGAAGTTCGACGGGCCCGGCCAGGCGAACAGCAGCTCGTGGGCAGAGGACTTCGCCCGCACGCAGAAGGACAGGGGCGCGAGCATCCTGTCCACGCACGTCTACATCGCGAAGAACACCGAGGCGAGCATCCCCGGCATGCTGGCGTCCAACTCCTCGGGCAGGCTGCCGAACATCTCGGCCGCGATGGAGAAGGCGTGGCAGACCCACGGGATCTCGCAGTGGCGCGTCACCGAGGCGAACAACTACTTCCACGGCGGCGCGGACGGCGTGAGCAACGTGCAGGCGGCGGCGTTGTGGTCGCTGGACTACATGTCGGGTGTCGCGGCACGGCAGGGTTCGGGCATCAACTTCCACGGCGGCACGTCGACGCAGTTCCCGCTGCACTACTCGCCGATCCGCTACGACGGGCTCAATCCCGTTGGGGTGCAGGCGGTTTACTACGGTGAGCTGCTCTGGAAGCTGGCCGGGCCCGGTGCCTACCACTCCGCGACCGTCTCCGGTGCCGGTGATGTCACGGCATGGGGCGTCGGCAACAACGCGTTCGTCAACAACAAGGGCACGAGCGCGGTGACGACGACGATCACGTTGCCGAAGAAGGCTCGGCACGCGAGCGTCTACGTGCTGACCGCTCCCGCGATCGACTCCAAGGACATCACCATCTCGGGGTCGAAGGTCGAGAAGAACGCGAAGTTCACGCCACGGCCCAAGAACGTGAAGGTGACCGGCACGACGACCAAGGTCGACGTGCCGGCCAACAGCGCGGTCCTGGTCGTCACTCGCTGAGCGCGGCGATCCGTTCCTGGGCCTCGGCGAGGTCGTCGGCGGTCGGCGCGTCGTCCTGGGTGAGGGTGCGCCGCCAGTAGCCGGCGAACTCGATGTCCTTCTTGGACACACCGAGTCCGACGAAGTGCCTCCGCAGTGCGCGCCCCGCGGAGGCCTCGCCGCCCAGCCACACCCAGGCCGAAGCGGGCACATCGGCCGACGTCACCACCGTCACCAGGTCTTCCCCGGCGCTGCGGTGCACCCACCGCACGCCGGGGATGTCCTGCTCCTCCACCGGGTCCGCGACCTCGACGAACGCCAGCCGCTTCCGCGACGCGGGCAGCAGCTCCAGCAGTGAGGCGATCGCGGGCAACGCCGTCTCGTCGCCCGCGAACACCAGCAGGTCGGCGGTGCCGAGCGGACGGGCGTAGTCGGCGGACGGCCCGAAGCAGCCGATGACGTCGCCCACGCGAGCATTGGCCGCCCATGCCGAGGCGGGGCCGTTGTCGCCGTGCAGCACGAAATCCACGGTCAGCACGCCCTCGGCCAGTGAGCGCACGGTGAAGCTGCGCATCCACGGACGTTCGGGCTCGGGCATGGCGAGGTAGGCCTGGTACCAGACGCTGACGTCCTCGGAGTCCGACACGAAAGCCGATCCGCCGGGCTTGGGGAACAACAGCTTCAGCTGCTGGTCCGGCCAGGTGCCCACGTCGGAGAGCCCGGTGAACGTCATCCGGACCATGTGCGGGGTCAGCGGGACGACCGCGGACACCGTCAGCAGACTCATGCCAGGTACTCCTTCAGGTGCTGGGCGGTGAGGGTGTCCGAAGAAGCGACGAGCTCGCCCGGCGTGCCGGTGAACACGACCTGGCCGCCGTCGTGCCCGGCGCCCGGACCCATGTCGACGATCCAGTCGGCGTGCGCCATCACGGCCAGGTGGTGCTCGATGACGATCACGGTGTTGCCCGCGTCGATCAGCTGGTCGAGCAGGCCGAGCAACTGGTCGACGTCGGCGAGGTGCAGGCCGGACGTCGGCTAGTCCAGCACGTAGGTCGAAGCCTTCTCGGCCATGTGGATGGCGAGCTTGAGCCGTTGCCGCTCGCCGCCGGACAGTGTGGTCAGCGGCTGGCCGAGCGACAGGTACGACAGGCCCACGTCGTTGAGGCGGCTCAGCACGACATGTGCCTGACCGGACGGGAAGAACGACAGGGCTTCGGCGACGGACATGCCGAGCACCTCGCTGATGTTCTTGCCCCGCAACGTGTAGCGCAGCACCTCGGGCGTGAACCGCTTGCCCTCGCACTTCTCGCACACCGTCGCGACGCCGGCCATCATCGCCAGGTCGGTGTAGACGAGCCCGATGCCCTTGCAGTGCGTGCAGGCGCCTTCGGAGTTCGCGCTGAACAACGCCGCCTTCACGCCGTTGGCCTTGGCGAACGCCGTGCGGACCGAGTCGAGCAGCCCGGTGTAGGTGGCGGGGTTGGACCGGCGCGAACCGCGGATCGGCGACTGGTCGACCGTCACGACGTCGGGCCGCTTGTGCAGTGAGCCGTGGATCAGCGACGACTTGCCGGAGCCCGCCACGCCGGTGACGACGGTCAGCACCCCGAGCGGGATGTCGACCGAGACGTCCTTCAGGTTGTTGGTTCGAGCGCCTTCGATCGTGAGGAAGCCTTGCGGGGAGCGGAACTCCGGCCGCAGCTTGGCGCGGTGGTCGAGGTGCCGTCCGGTCAACGTGCCCGAGGAACGCAACCCGGCGACGTCACCGGAGTAGCAGAGGTGCCCGCCGTTGACGCCCGCGCCGGGGCCGAGGTCGACGACGTGGTCGGCGATCGCGATGGTCTCCGGCTTGTGCTCGACGACCAGCACGGTGTTTCCCTTGTCGCGCAACCGGAGCAGCAGGTTGTTCATGCGCTGGATGTCGTGCGGGTGCAGGCCGACGGTCGGTTCGTCGAACACGTAGGTGATGTCGGTGAGCGAGGATCCCAGGTGCCGCACCATCTTCACGCGCTGCGACTCGCCGCCGGACAGCGTCGCCGACTCGCGGTCGAGCGACAGGTAGCCGAGGCCGATCTCGACCAGCGCGTCCAGGGTGTCGCGCAACGTGGCCAGCAGCGGTGCGACGGACGGGTCGTCGATGCTGTGCACGAACGCCGCGAGGTCGCTGATCTGCATAGCGCTGCAGTCGGCGATGTTCGCGTCGCGGATCCTGGAGCTGAGCGCGGCTTCGTTGAGCCGCGCGCCACGACAGGCCTGGCAGGTCGCGAACGTGACGGCCCGGTCGACGAACGCCTTGACGTGCGGCTGCATCGACTCGCGGTCCTTGCTCAGGATCGTCCGCTGCAGCTTCGGGATCAGGCCCTCGTAGGTGACGTTGGTGCCGCCGATGCTCAGTTTGGTCGTCGGCTTGTGCAGCAGATCGCCGAGCTGCTGGTCGGTGAACGACGAGATCGGCCGGTCGGCGGGGTAGAGGCCGGAGTGGGCGAGCACCTTCCAGTACCAGGTGTCGACGCCGTAGTTCGGGGCGTCGATCGCGCCTTCGTCGAGGGACTTCGAGCGGTCCACGATCGCGTCCACGTCGATGGTGGTGACCTTGCCCAGGCCCTCGCACGCCGGGCACATGCCCTCTGGCAGGTTGAAGCTGAACGCGCCGGACGTCCCCACGTGCGGCGTGCCCAGGCGGCTGAAGACGATCCGGAGCATGGTGTGCGCGTCGGTCGCCGTGCCGACGGTCGAGCGGGAGTTGGCGCCCATCCGCTCCTGGTCGACGATGATCGCCGCGCTCAGGTTGTGCAGCGCGTCCACGTCCGGGCGCCCGATCGAGGGCATGAACGACTGCAGGAACGCGGTGTAGGTCTCGTTGATCATGCGCTGGGACTCGGCGGCGATCGTGCCGAAGACCAGCGACGACTTGCCGGAACCGGACACGCCGGTGAACACGGTCAGGCGGCGCTTCGGGACGTCGAGCGAGACGTCCGCGAGGTTGTTCTCCCTGGCGCCGCGCACCTGGATCACGTCATGGCTGTCGGCAGCAGTCACACTTCCCCCTGTGACAATCAAAAGTGGCTGGTTTATGCCGTAAAGTATCGATCGACCAGGTTACTTTACGACGTAAGGAGTGGCAACTGTGGTCGTCTACGCAGGTCAGGGCGACCCGCGCCGGTCCATCGAGCTGCTTTGGCGTGGTTCCGTTGTCGAGTCACGTCCTGGTCCGAAGCCGGGCTTGAGCGTGGACGCGATCGTCGACGCGGGCATCGCCGTGGCCGACGAGCAGGGCATGGCGTTCTCGATGCGCGCGGTGGGGGAGCGCCTCGGCCGGACCGCGATGGCGCTCTACACGTACGTGCCGGGCAAGAACGAGCTGGTCGATCTCATGTACGACCGGACGATGGCCTCGTTGCCGACGTCGTATGCCCTGGACGACGGCTGGCGGCCCGCCGTGACTCAGTGGGCGCACGACATGTGGGAGTTCTACGGCCGCCACCCTTGGGTGCTTCAGGTGTCGCAGGCACGCCCGGTGCTCGGCCCGCACGAGTTCGCGGTGATCGAGGCCCTGGCCGCGATCCTGGTCTCGACCGGCCTTCCAGGACGTCAGCTGCGCGGCATCGTCGGCGCGATCAACTACTTCGTGCGCGGCGCCGCCCAGACCATCACCGAGGCCCGCGCCGCCCGTGGCACGACCGGTGAGGCCGATGAGGAGTGGTGGTACGCCCGCTCGGCCGTCCTGATGGAGCTCGAACCGGACCTGGCGAAGAAGTTCCCGATGCTGCACGTCCTGGAGAACGATCGAGAGCCCATCGATCCTTCTTCGCCCTACTTGGAGAACGACGCGCTGGAGAACTTCCGGAGTGGTCTTCGAGTGCTTCTGGACGGCATCGAGGCCGCTGTGGCAAAACCGTGACAATTTCCGGACCTTCGCGGCACATGGACCCGATGGGATCGTGTCCATGGCGATCGGCAGACTCCTGGTGGCCGTCGCGTGTGCGATGGTGCTGACCGCGCCGAGCACCGCGGCCGCGACCTCGGTGCGGCACTACCGGCCCGCCGTCATGACGATGGAGTACTCGGTCGGCGGCCTGCACGCGGTGGTCCACTCGCCGCGCACGCTCGTCGGCACGCGGCCGCTGGTGTTCCAGTTCCGCGGCTACGACGAGGTCGCGCAGTCGTTGGCACAGCAGGGATCCGTGGTCGTGCTGGTGAGCGACCGGACGGCGTTGGACCGGCATCTGGAGCTGTGGCGCTCGTTGAGCAAAGCGGAAGGGCCGTTGGCGGAACGGTTTCGCGGGTTCGCCGGCCACTTCGTCGTGGCAGAACCGTGACACGGTCCTCACAAGGTAGCGCGACCCGATCGTCAGCCACGGCTATCCCGGTGCCGACGTCGTGACGCATCAACCGATCGGCTAAGCCTGAAAGCGACTTTAAGTGGTCGCGGACCCCCTTCCGCCACTGCCAAGGTGGACGGCGGAAGGGGGAATTCCATGCTCAAGACAACCGCGCTGCTCACAGCAGCGCTGATGACGCTGACCGCCGGACCCGCCATCGCCCACGGCAACGGGGACTGGGCCGGATGGCAGAAGGATCTCAACGGGTCGAGGCACAACGCCGCCGAGTGGCGCCTCAACCAGAACAACGCGGGCAAGCTCAAGCTGAAGTGGGCGTTCGCCTACCCGAAGGGCGAGGTCGAGTTCGTCCGCAGCCAGCCGGCCGTCGTCGGCGACACGATCTACTTCGGCAGCCCGGACGGGAAGTTCTACGCCCGCGACGCCCGCACCGGTGCGCGGAAGTGGGAGTTCGAGCTCCCGAAGGCGAGCAGGCCCACGTACAACTCCGACGGGCCGACGGTCGCGGACGGCAAGGTGATCTTCGGCGACAGCGCGGGCAGGCTGTTCGCACTCGACCAGCGCACCGGGCGGCGGCGCTGGCAGACGCAGATGGACACCACCGTCGCGGCGATGACCACCAGCTCGCCGATCGTCCACAACGGACTGGTGTACGTCGGGACGTCCAGCAGCGAGAACGTGTTGCCGCGCGACTACGCGTGCTGCACGTTCCGGGGACACATCGACGCCTACGACGCCGGCACCGGCGCGTTGGTCTGGCGCCACTACACGGTGCCGGAGCCCGTCGAGGTGGGGACGTGGCCCAACGGCGCCAAGCGGTTCGAGCCGTCGGGTGCCGGCGTGTGGAGCTCACCGGTGATCGACCGCCGCACGAACACGCTGTACGTCGGCACCGGGCAGAACTACACGGGCAAGGGTGGCGAGTTCGACTCGTTGCTCGCACTCGACACCCGCACCGGAAGAGTCAAGTGGACCAACCAGGTCACCGACGCCGACACGTGGCGCGGGGCGTGCAACGAGCCCGATCCCGAGGGATATTGCCCAGGGCTCAAGGACAACACCAACCTCGACTACGACATCGGCTCCATGCCGAACCTGTTCGAGGTCGACGGGCGTCAGCTCGTCGGTGTCGGGCAGAAGCTGGGTGTCTACCACGTGTTCGACGCGAAGACCGGCCAGGTCGTGTGGCGGCGGCAGCTGGGTTCGCCGTGGCCCAGCGGCGGTATCGGCGGCATCCAGTGGGGCGCGAGCTACGACGGCAAGAGGCTCTACATCGCCACCTACGTCGCCGATCCTGGCAAGCTGTTCGCGGTGGATCCCGCCACGGGCAACGTCCTGTGGGAGACGCCGGCACCCGCTGACGGCTGCGACACGGGTGGCGTCGCCGGGCAGCCGGGATGCGGGCCCGCGCACGGTGTTCCGGTGACCAGCACGCCCGGTGTGGTGTGGCTGGGCGCGCAGGACGGCAAGTTCCGCGCGTACAACGCCAAGACCGGCAAGATCCTGTGGACCTACGACACCATCCAGGACGTCAAGGGTGTCAACGGGTTGACCGGGCGCGGCGGCAACCTGGCCGGTCCTGGCACGGGTGCGGTGGTGTCGGACGGCATGGTCTACGTCCAGTCCGGCTACTTCGCGCCGTACGAGAACCCGAACGGGCACGTGCTACTGGCGTTCGGCCTGTAGCTTCGCCCGCACCGAGTCGGCGGGAAGGCCTGCGCCGACCCGGAGTTCCAGGGATTTCTGCCAGGCACGACGAGCTGACTCGGCGTCACCCGCGGCTTCGTGGGTGTCGCCGAGCAGCTCGCAGGCCACCGCTTCGTGCGAGAGGTCTCCGCCGAGCCGGAAGTACTCGGCCGACTGGGAGAACGCGTGTGCGGCGCGGTCGAGATCTCCCAGGCCGAGGTAGGCGGTGCCGAGGTTGTCCCACGTCTCGCCCTGACCGATCAGGTGACCCAGCGCCCGCCACATCGGCATGACGCGCTCGGAGTACTCGACGGCGGCGGCGTAGTCACCGATCTTGGCGTAGCCCCAGGCCAGTCCGGTGAGCGCGTTGGCCTGGCCGTACTGCTCGCCGCTCTCCTCGAACAACGCGAGCCCGCGCCGCGTGTACTCCATCGCCTCGTGGATCTGGTCGTCCGGGCACAGCATCGCGATGTTCAGCAGCACGCCCGCCTGCCCGGCCGGGTTGCCCTCGTACACGTCCAGCGCCCGCTCCAGCACCGCTCTGGACTCGTCGAGCCGCTTGAGCCTGCCGAGCCCGCGGCCGACGTTGATCAGCGTGCGACCGATTCCGTCGGTGTCGCCGAGCTGTTCCACCGCGGCGAGCGCGAGTTGCTGGGACGTCAGCAGATCCTGGTACCGCGCCTGCCGGTCGAGCACGTCCGCGAGCGACCAGCCCATCAGCCACGTCTGCGTCGGCGTGCCGAGGGGGAGCGCCGCCATCAACGTCGGGTGCTCCGTCCTCAGCCACGTGAACGCCTCGTCGCGCGTGCTCATCGGCGGCACCACCACGCCAGGACCCGGCTCGGGGGTGACCGGGCGGCGACGGCTCGGGGTGAACGCGACACCCGCCTCGACGCTCGTCAGCGCGAGGTGGTCGAGCAACCTGGTCAGCGCCTCCTCGCCCTCGTCGTGCTGGGCCAGCTCGGCCGCGTAGTCGCGCAGCAGGTCGTGGCACGTGAACCGGCCCGGCTCCGACTCCTCGAGCAGGTTCGCCCGAGCCAGTTCGGCGATGAGAGCCCGCGTCTCCGGCAACGACGACCCGGCGAGCGACGCCGCGCCCGCGAGGCTGATGTCCGAGCCCGGCACGAGGCCGAGCAGCCGGAACAGCCGCAGTGCCGCCGGGCTGAGTGCCTTGCAGGAGTGGGAGAACACCGACCGCAGGTCCGCGGTGACGTCATCGTCGTCGGCGAACGCGTCGAGGTCGGCCAGCTCGTCCGCCAGTGCCGCCAACGGGAACTCCGGCTGCGTCGCCGCCCGTGCCCCGGCGACCGCGAGCGCCAGCGGGAGGCGGGCGCAGCGGCGGACCACGGTGTCGACGGCCTCCGGTTCGGCCTGCGCGCGGTCGTGGCCGATGCGGGCGGCCAGCAGCTCGCGGGCGTCTTCTGGCGGCAGCAGGCCCAGCGACAGCGACTGCGCCCGGTGCGACGGCTTGAGCGCGGTGCGGCTCGTGACCACCACGTGGGTGTTGGGCGTGCGCGGCAGCAGCGGCTCGATCTGGTCGGCGTCGGTCGCGTTGTCCAGCAGCATCAGGACTTTCTTGCCGGCGAGGGCATCCCGCAGCAACGCCGACTGCCCGGCCAGGTCGTGCGGCACCTTCGCCCGCGGCACGTCCAGCGCGGACAGGAACCGCAGCAGCGCGTCACCGGGGCTCAGCGCCGCGCCGGTCGGCCCGAACCCGTGCAGGTTGACGTAGAGCTGGCCGTCCGGGAACCGTGCCGCGGCCCGGTGCGCCCAGTGCACGGCGAGTGAGGTCTTGCCGACGCCACCGGTCCCGGTGATCACGACGACGCCGTTCGGTGCCTGGTCCAGCTCCGCCAGCTCCAGCGCCCTGCCCGTGAACGGTTTGGGCGCGGCGGGCAGCTGCCGTGGCGCCGACGCGGTCTGCAGGCGGCGGTGCTGGGTGGTGAGCTGCCGGGACGGTTCGGCGCCCAGCTCGTTCGCCAGCCTGGCCTTGAGCACGTCGAAGTGCTTCAGCGCGTCGGACGTGTGACCGGTGCCGTGCAACGCCTCGATCAGCTGGGCGGCGATGCGTTCGTCCAGAGGTCGTTGCGTGGCAAGCGTTTGCAGCTCGGGCACGACGGCGCTGTGCTCGCCCGCGCTCAGCCGTGCGTCCACGTGGTCCAGACGCGCCGCGAGCAGTTCGTCGGCGAAAGCGGCTCGTTGCCGGCGCGCCCACGGGGTGTCCAGAGTGGACAGCAGGTCCTCGTCGGCCAGGGCGAGGGCCTCGGCGGTGCGGCCGGTGCGCACGAGGTGGCGGAACAGGTGCAGATCGATCTCCACCGGATCGACGCGCACCACGTACCCGCCCGCCTCGCGCTCGATCAGGCCGGGCAACGTCTGCCGCAACCGGGTCAGCCACGTCTGCGTCATCGCGCGGGCACGGGCGGGCGGCGCTTCACCGAGGACGCGTTCGACCAGCTCGTCGGCTCCGACCACCCGGCCGGCGTCGACGAGCAGCACTCCCAGCAGGGCTCCCAGCCGCGTCGGGCCGAACTCGGTCGTGCGGTCGCCCACCCGCGCCGAGACCCCGCCGAACACCGTGAACCGCACGTTGATCACCGTAACGGCTCCCGCGTCACCGTCACAGGTGAAACGCCTCCCGCGCCGCACTCGTCCCGGGCGGCGGACCGGTTTCGCCGGGCGGCGAAATTCTAGAGCTTTTCTCAGGGTGCTGACAGCAGACTCCTAGGCACGCGCGGCTTAGTGGAGTCAGGGAGGTCGCCATGCTGATCGATCGCACCATGCCGCTGGGTACCACGCTGACCGTCACGTACGCCTCAGACCGCGGCCCGCGCACGCACAACGCCGACGCTTACGCCACCAACGGCCGCCGCACCTTCGTGGTCGCCGACGGGGTGGGCGACTCGGCGGCCGCCGTCGAGGCCGCGCACGCCGCCGCTCAAGCCGCCGCGTTGCTGACCGACCCGGTCGCCGCGATCCTGGCCGCCCGGGACGTGCTGCAGGTGCACAGCGGGGACGCCGTGATCGTGGTCGCCGTGGCCCGGCCGGACGGGGGCTTCGACGTGGCGTGGGCAGGAGACGCCCGCGCGTACGCCTCGGCCGAGGACGACCTCGTGCAGCTCACGACCGACCACACGGTGGCCGAGTACTTCCGCGAGCGCGGGGTGGTGCCGGAGCCGCGGCTGGAGCACGTCGTGACGAACACCGTGCGGCACGCGACCGCGGAGAACATCGGGCGGGCGGTGACGCGGGCCGCGCGGCTCGTGCTCGTGTCCGATGGCGTCTACGGGCCGTTGGGGCACGGCGGGATCGAGGCGATCATGGCCGGGCACGTGTCGGCTGAGCGGCTCGTGAGGGCGGCGCTGTACGCGGGCGGGACGGACAACGCGACGGCTCTGGTCGTCAGCTGAGCGTCAGCCGGCCTTCTTCTTGCCCCGCTTGCTCTTGCTCGCCTCGACGCTGCGCTGCAACGCCTCCATGAGGTCCACGACCCCCGTGGCCTCGGGAGGCTCGGCCTCGACGACGACCTCACGCCCCTTCTGCTTGGCCTTGATCAGCTTGTTCACGCGCTCGGTGTACGTGTCGCGGTAGTCCTTCGGGCTCCAGTCGTCGGCCATGGACTCGACCAGCGACACGGCCATGTCGAGCTCCTTGCCCCGAGGCGCCCGGCCCTCTGGCATTTCGAGCACGTCCTTCGGCTCGCGGATCTCGTCCGCGAAGAACAGCGTGTGCACGGCGAGGATCCCGTTGTCCTCCTTGAGCGCGGTCAGGTACTGCTTGCCGCGCATGACGAACACCGCGATCCCGGCCCGGTTCGTCTTCTTCATCGCCTGCGCCAGCAGCAGGTACGGGCGGGAGAACTCCGGCTTGGCCGGGCCGAGCCAGTAGGTCTTCTGGAAGTACACCGGGTCGATCTCGTCGAGGTCGACGAACGCCTCGATGTCGAGCGTCCGGGACCGGCCCGGTGCGATGTCGTCCAGCTCCTCGGGCTCCACGATCACGTACTCGCCGTCGCCGGTCTCGTGGCCCTTCACGATCTTGTCGTAGGGCACCTCGCGGCCGGTGCGCTCGTTGACGCGCTTGTACCGGATGCGGTCGGACGTCCCGCGCTGGAACTGGTTGAAGTGCACGGTGTGGTCCGTGGTGGCGCTGTACAGCTCCACCGGGATGCTCACCAGCCCGAAACTGACCGACCCGCTCCAGATCGCCCTCGCCATGCGGGTCAGGTACCCGCTTTCACCCGCACCGAATCGCGCGCCTCGTGCAGCCTGCCGTCCACCACGACGCGCGGCAGGTGCGGCCCGCTCGTGGTGTACGTGTGGGTGACCTGCCGGCCGCCCGTGGCCGAGGTGCCGTCGCCGAAGTACCAGCGGAACTCCTGGCCCGCCGGCGCCTGCAACGTGACGGTGTCGCCGTCGCGCTCAACGTCGATCGAGGCCTGCACGGAGTCGAGCCCGAACCACTGGCGCAGCCGCTGGTCGCGCAGGAAGTTCTCGGCGTACTGCCGCGACCCGGTCGTGTCGGGATGGGCGACGGCGGCCGTCAGGCACTGCAACGCCGTGGCGCTGTATCGCGGGCACGCCTCCTGCCTCAACGAGAACTGCTGGTCCTCGTGCGGCAGCTGCCAGACCTTCCGATCGGACGCGAACGCCGCGTTGTCCAGCGTGAACAGACCATCGCCCACCACGGCGAACGGCCCGTCCGGTGAAGCCGCGTTGGCCTCCGCGACGGCGACGCGATACGCCTCCGCCGACTCGCGGGTGAACTGCTCGAACCGCTGCGGCGCCCGGCCGATGTTCCGCAGGCACAGCTGTTCGTTCTGGGCCGAGAACCCGCGGTCCGTGCAGAACCAGCTCGGCACCAAGCTCGCCCGGCTGAGCGCGTAGTAGAAGCCGGCCACCAGCACCTTCGGCCGGCCCGGCAGGGAATGCGCTTTCTCGATCGCCTCCCGCATGCCCCGCCCGCCGTAGCCGACTTTGGCGCCGCTGAAGTACGGCACGTCCTTGGCGGGGTTCGTGGGAGCCGCGCCGACACCGCCGCACTCGCGCCGCACCGCCGTCGGAACGTCCTCCGTGCCGGGCGTGATGCCCAGCGGGATGCCGAGCAACGGATCCATGTCGTTGATGCAGCCGTTGATGATCACGAGGTCGGTCTTCTGCGCGGAAGCCTTCTCCAGCTGGCAGAACACGTCCGGCAGCTGTGCGGTGACCTCGCCGAGCTCCATCTCGCCGTCACCGTCGGGGTCCTGCACGTACTCGCCGGGGCACTCGACGTCGGGAGCGTCCAGCACGGCTCCCGAGATCGAGTAGTCGCGGTGCACGAACCCGCGCCCGGTCGCCTTGCCGAGCAACGACGCCGTCAGTCGCGGGAACTTCTGGTGCTGGTCGACGCCCTGGTTCCACACGACGGAGTCGCCCACCGACACGACCCGCACGGGGTTGCAGCCGTTGGAGACCTCGTCGTGCCACACCTTTCCCCACGCACGGCGGGGTTCGCGCGCGTCGACCAGGAACTCGCCTGGGCCGGGCAGCGTGAAGTCGGTGCCGGTGCCGGTGATCACCGCGCCGTTCTGTCGAACGCGCCATTCGACGTTCTTGTTGGCGGGGTTGAAAACCGTCACCCGTCCCGTTGACGGTTGACCGCAGACGGCCGTCACGTCGACGTCGAGGATGAGCGGGTAGTCCGGAGAAACTGCTGCTACGACAGGGGTTGAGCCGGAGATCACGACTGCGGCCAGCGCCGCGGGTAACGCCCTCATGGGCCCGCATCTTACGGTACTCGAACGTCTCGTTAGTCCACGCGTGCAACCTCCGGGGTGTGACATCGGTCTTGAGCTAGTGATCGACAAACCACTGGGAGGACGTACATGAGATTCGTACTGGGGATGTTGCTCTCGGCGCTCGCGGTCATCGCGGGAACCGGTGTGGCGCAGGCGGATCCGCCGCCGCCGGGCCAGCCGTACCCGAGCGTGACGACGTGGGCCGACGCCGAGGTTCGCACCTGCGAGGCGTTGTCGTGTCCGGTGGACCACGTGATCCCCGCGGGCGTGACCACGATCGGCATCTGCTGGACCCGTGGTCAGACCGTCTACGACCACGGCATCTACAACAACATCTGGATCATGGTGAGCATGAACAGCGGTGGCCGCTACCTGGCCAGCGCCATCTACTTCAGGGGCAACGAGCGCGCGAACCTGCCGTACGAGAACGACTGCGGCCCCTACTGAGGGCACGGGTGTGGCCGCCCGCGCCCGCGCGGCGGCCACACCCGGAAGTGGGTGACGCTTCAGCCAGTGCCTCCTGCGACGGTCACTCGTCGAGGAGCCGCAACCCCTCCCGCGCCCAGGCGATGCGCGTCCGGGCCACCGCCGCATGCCCGGCGAACACGTGCGCCTTCAACCGCGCCATCCGGTCGTGCTGCTCGACCGGGCGCTTGGTCATGCGTTCCCGCAACAGTTCGGTGTCCTTGGCGAGCAGCCGCGCCTGGTGCGCCTCGGCGTGTTCCAGCGCGTCCTCCTGCTCGCTGATGAACTCCTTCAGCACCCGCTTGGCCGACTCGGCCGGCACCAGGTCGAAGTACAGCGCCTGCACCTCGAGGGCGTCGCGGGAAGGCGGGATCGGCAACGGCGTGCCGATCCACTCCTTCAGCTCGCTCAGGCCCGCGTCGGTGATCGCGTAGACCGTGCGGGTCATCCGCGTGCCGCGAGTCTGGTCCTCGCCCTGGATCAGCCCGTTCTCCTCCATCTTCTTGAGCGCCGGATAGATCTGGCTCTGCGGAGCGGACCAGACCCACCGCGTCGAGGCGCCGAAGAGCTGGGTGAGCTCGTACCCGCTCATCGGCCGCGCTTCGAGGACACCCAGCAGGACGTGAGGAAGAGACATGTATCGATATTAACGTTCTCATGCGGAGATCCGCATGGTGATCGTCCTCGCGTCGGTGAAGAACTCCTTGCTGTACGCGCCGCCTTCACGGCCGACACCGGAGTCACCGAACCCGCCGAACGGTGCCCGCAGGTCGCGCACGAAGAAGCAGTTCACCCACACGTTGCCGCTGTTCAGCTGCCCGGCGACGCGGTGGGCGCGGTGCAGGTTCTCGGTGAAGAGCATGGCGCTGAGGCCGTACGGGGTGTCGTTGGCGAGCTTGATCGCCTCGTCCTCGGTGGCGAACGGCGTGAGCGTCACCACGGGACCGAAGACCTCCTCACGCAGCACCGGGGCGTGCGCGGGCGGGTCGACGACGATGGCGGGCCGCACGAACCAGCCGGGCGCGCCGCCACCTCCGAGCACCTTGGCGTGCCCGGTCGCCTCGCCGTCGAGGTAGCCCGACACCTTGCGGTAGTGCTCCTGGCTCGCCAGCGGGCCGACCTTCGTGGCGGGGTCCTTCGGGTCGCCGAGCCGCAAAGCCGCCGCGGCAGCGGCGAAGCGCTCGGTGAACTCCTCGTAGACGCCCTGCTGCACGTACAGCCGCGAGCCCGCGAGGCACACCTGGCCCGCGTTGCCGAACGCCGCCTCGATCGCCCACGACACCGCGCTGTCCAGGTCGGCGTCGTCGAAGACCAGGTTGCAGCCCTTGCCGCCCAACTCGAAGCTGACCGGCGTCAGGTTCGCCGCCGCCGCACGTGCAATCGCCTTGCCGGTACCGGATTCGCCGGTGAACGTGATGCGGTCGACGGCCGGGTTGACCGTCAGCGCCTCTCCGGCCGAGTCGGGCCCGAAGCCGTGCACGACGTTGAGGACGCCCTCCGGAATGCCTGCTTCCAAAGCGAGTTTGGCCAGCAGGTAGGCGGAGTGCGGGGT
>JAVXWK010000459.1:0-3533 GCA_032230575.1 Pseudonocardiales bacterium
CGCTCAACGAGATCCCCACGTTCATCCGAAAAGGACTGATTCCGTGCGGGATCACGTTGGCGGCACTCAGCACCTACCTCACGCTGAGGACAACCTAGAGCGGACCTCCATCAGGGCCTCGCCGAGCAGGTTCAGACCGAGCCAGGAAGCCGGATCCGAGGCACGCGGGTCGTCAGCGGCCAAACCGATGCCCCACACGCGATCCAGCGGGCTCGCCTCCACCAGCACGCGAGAACCCGTTCCCAGCAGGTAGGAACGCAACAGAGGATCCTGGCCGAACTTCGCCAGGTTGCCGGAGACGACGATCTCCAGGCGCGAGGAAGTCCACAAAGCAGCGTCGAACCCGGACACCTCACGTCCCAACGCCTTGGCCTCGGCCGGGGTGCGAGCGGCGAGCACACGAGCGGCGACAGCGTCGTCCGAGAACAGCAAGGCCTTGCGCCACATCATGTAGTGCTCGGCCGAGGCGAACGACCGACCGTCGACCACGAAGGAGCACGGCCACCACTGCGACAGGCATCCCTTGCCGATGCTGCCGTCACGCTCGGGCTGATGGCCCCAGAAGAAGAGGAACTTCACGTGAGCACAGTAGGCAGGAACTAGCCGTCGTCTGAAGGATTTTCGCCCGGTTCCGGCATCTCCGGCTCGCGCCACGGCTCGGACCGGATCGGGCGGCCCGCGCGCAGCTCGTTGGCCAGTTCGCGCTTCAGCTCGTCGTCACGTGCGGGGCCGTGCTGATCACTTCCGCGTTGAGTCATGCACGAGGCGTACCCACGCGGGCGGGCCGAATCACTTCGGGATCGGGATGCCCGCCACGGTGATCGCCGCGCCGGTGGGCGCGAACTGGCCGGAGATCGAGTTGAACGTCAGCGTGAGGGAGTTCACACCCGTGCCGAGCTTCTCGTCGAGGATGACGGTTCCCGACGTCGTGGTGCCCTGGGTGACGAGGCTGTCCCACTTGCTGCTGGACGCCGCGTAGGTGCGCTTCAGATCGTCCAGGACCGCGATGCCGTCCACCGGGAGGGTCATGCGGGCTTGGGAGGCGTTCGTGGCCGTCACGAAGAGCTTCACGCGCCCGTTCGCGGCTTCGACGCGGGTCACCTCGACGGTGAGCATGCCGCGCTGCTGCTTGAAGGAGCCGGTGGCGACCTTGACCTCAGCGGACGGCTCGGTGGTTTCCAGTGCGCCGTCAGGGGTTTCGACGCCGTTCGACGTAGTCGTCGTCGCGGTGACCTTGGGCTGCGCGGCGGAGTTGTCACCGCTCAGTGCAAACTGAATCACACCGAGTAACGCGAGCACCCCGGCAGCCACACCCGCGATGGCGATCACGGTCTTCCCTCGGCGCGTGACCCGACGATGCTGCATGACTTCCTCTGTTCGACCCCCGTGACAAAACACCGCTCCCCCGCTGAGCGCGCCTAGTCTCATCTCGAATGGGTGAAACGTCAATGCGCTAGGGTCCGCGCGTGTCCCAAGATGTCGCCGAATTCACGGCTCCGCAGCTGCTCACCACCCACATCTTCGACTCGGCACCCGATGCGCTGGAAGCGGTTCAGGCCGCTGACGTGCTCGACCTCGGTGTCCGCGTCTACAACCGTCTCGTGCCCGATTCCGAAGACGCCGAGGCGTTGGAGGAGGAGTGGGTGGTCGAGGTCTACACCAGCGCTCCTGCTGTCGACCCCGACTCGGACGAGGACTGAGCAGCACAGGAAGAAGGGGGCACCCCGTCAGGAGTGCCCCCAAACCTGAAGATATACATGAAGATTTCAGACAGTTAGTACAACTTTGCCGCGCACGTGCCCACCTTCGAGCAACCTGTGCGCCTTCACCGCCTCGGCCAACGGGAACGTCTGCTGCACCTCGACGCGCAACGAACCGGCGG
Organism: Pseudonocardiales bacterium; assembly: GCA_032230575.1. Taxonomy (GTDB): domain Bacteria; phylum Actinomycetota; class Actinomycetes; order Mycobacteriales; family Pseudonocardiaceae; genus Lentzea. Next base: position 1,883 of record JAVXWK010000459.1, read on the forward strand.
CCACCAGATCAACGAGCCACTGCGTCTGCTCGGCGTTCGGCCGGGCCCAGGTGTTGATCACACCGCTCTCCAGCGACCGCGGTCCGTCCACAATGGACGTCATCCGCGCCCGGTCCCGCACCAGCTGCAACGACTGGTCGAACGCGAGGCCGCCGACGTTGTCGGTCACCACGTCGACCTTGCCGTCGCCACCGAGCAGCTCCGCGACGGTGTCGACCAGCGCATCGCCGTACGCGACAGGTTCGGCCCCGAGCGACCGCACGAACTCGTGGTTGCGCGGCGACGCCGTGCCGAGCACCCGCGCGGCACCCAGCTCTCGCGCGATCTGCACCTGAAGATGCCCGACACCACCCGCGGCGGCGTGCACCAGGACGACATCGCCGGCGCCCGTGCCGACGGCCTTCAACGACTGCAACGCCGTCAACCCGCCGAGCGGCAGGGCAGCGGCCGTCACGAAGTCCACGTTGGACGGTTTGCGCGCGAGCATCCGGTCCGGAATGGAGATCAGCTCGGCGTACGCACCGAACTGAACGTGGTCCTTGCGCGCGTACGCCAGGATCTCGTCGCCCGGCTTCCAGTCGGTCACGCCGATGCCGACCGCCCGCACGACACCGGAGACGTCCCAGCCGGGGATCAACGGCATGTGGTGCGGCATCAGGCCCTGCAGATAACCGGCTCTGATCTTGAAGTCCACCGGGTTCACCCCGGCCGCCTTCACCTCCACCAGGACCTGGTCAGGCCCGAGCAGCGGGTCGGGCAGTTCCTGCCACGACATGACGTCGGCGTCGCCGAACTGGGTAAACGCGATCGCTTTCACAGTTCCTCACCGTAGAAGACTCTCTCCGCCACTGCACGTGCACGGCGTGTCGTACGGCGATATTCCTCCAGGAACACTCCCGGATCGCCACCGGGCTGGTACCCCATCACGGAGGCGACCGCCACCAGGTCGCGGCCGGACGTCGGCAGCTGGTCGGAAGCCTTGCCCCGCACCAACATCACGGCGTTGCGCGCGTGCGTCGCGAGGTTCCAGGCAGCGGTCAACGCGGTCGCGTCGTCCGCAGCCAGCAAGCCAGCTGAGACGGCGGCCTCCATCGCGGCCATTGTGGACGGCGTGCGCAGCCCGGGAACGGCACCGGAGTGCTGCATCTGCAACAACTGCACAGTCCACTCGACGTCCGCCAGACCACCGCGACCGAGCTTGGTGTGCGTGCTCGGATCGGCACCGCGCGGCAGCCGTTCCGCGTCGACCCGCGCCTTGATCCGCCTGATCTCCCGCACCGACGCCGCGTCCAGCCCGTCGGCCGGATACCGCAACGGCTCGATCAACGCCTCGAAGTCGGAACCCAGAGCAGCGTCCCCGGCGATGAAACGCGCCCGCAGCAGCGCCTGCTTCTCCCAGATCTCCGCCCACTGCCGGTAGTACGCGCGGTAGGAGTCCAGCGTCCGCACGAGCGGCCCCTGCCTGCCCTCCGGCCGAAGATCCGTGTCGACCTGCAGCGGCGGGTCCTGCGCCGGCGCGCCGAGCAGCCGCCGGATGTTCTCCACCACGCTGCTCGCCCACTTCGCCGCCTCGGCGTCGGAGAAGCCCTCGAGCGGCCTGCACACGAACATCACGTCCGCATCGGACCCGTACCCGAGCTCGTGCCCGCCC
>JAVXWK010000957.1:0-4766 GCA_032230575.1 Pseudonocardiales bacterium
TCGGACCGCTCCGGGTCGCACTGCGGCGACGGCAGGGTTCCTGCTGGGCACGGTGTCCGGGTCGGGCACGGCGACGACGGTGTCGTTGGGTGCCGTGACGTGGCCGATGCTCCAGAAGGCCGGTTACCCCAAGGAGAACGCGGGTGGGCTGCTCGCGGCGTCCGGCATCGGGGCGATCCTGTCGCCGCCGACGCTGGGTGCGGCGGCGTTCATCATCGCGGAGTACCTGGATGTGTCGTACCTGTCGGTGCTGATCTGGGCGATCATCCCCACGTTGCTCTACTACCTGGGCATCGCGCTGGCCGTCGAGGCCGACGCGCGGCGGTTCGGGGCGCAGCCGGTGGACGTGGACGCGCCGCGGTTCTGGAGCGTGCTGAAGCTCGGCTGGTACCACTTCCTGTCGCTCGGGATCATCATCGTGTTCCTGGCGTTCGACATCCCCGTCTATCGCGCTGTGGTCTACGCGACGGGCGTGGCGGCGCTGTTCGCGTTGATCAACCACCGGCGTGACTGGTTCCGGTTGATCGCCGACGCGCTGTCCGTCGGTGTGCGTTCGGCGTTCCCCGTGATCGCGGTGTGTGCGGCGGCGGGCGTGGTCACGTCGACGATCACCAAGACCGGGCTGGGGCAAGCGCTTGCGGGGTCGTTGGTGGACCTGGCTTCGGCTGTGTCCTCCGAGCCCGTCGTGGTGCTGATGCTGACGGCGGTGCTGGCGGCCGTCGCGGTGTCGGTGCTCGGTCTGGCCGTGCCGGTGACCGCGTCGTTCATCATCTCGTGGGTCGTCATCGGGCCGGCGTTGATCACGCTGGGCGTGGAGCCGGCCGAGACGGCGATGTTCATCTTCTACTACGCGGTGTTGTCCGAGGTGACGCCGCCGACCGCGCTGGCCGCCGTGGCTGCCGCCGCGCTGACCGGCGGCGATGTCATGAAGACGATGTGGCAGACGTGGAAGTACACGCTGCCCGCGTTCCTCGTGCCGCTGGCGTTCGTGCTGACCGACAACGGCGCCGGCTTGCTGTTGCGCGGGCCGTTGCTGGACTCGGTGTGGACGTTCGGTGCGTCCGCTCTGGGGGTGGCCGCTCTCGCCGTGCTGACGGGCGGCTGGTTGTTCGGTCCCGCGCGCTGGCCGGAGCGCTTGCTGTGCGTGCCGGCCGCGTTGTTCCTGCTCTACCTGCAGCCGTTGACGATCGCCATCGGGGCCGGGTTCCTCGTGGTGGCCGTGGCGGTCCACCTGGTCACTCGTAGGAGGGTTCGTGATGCTGCGTAAGTACGCGATCGGTGCGATCGCTTTGGCGCTCGTGGTTTCCGGGTGTGGCGGCAAACGCACGCCCACGACGCCGGACGCGTCGGGTGGCGGTGCGTCGTGCGAGGCGTCGGACGGGCGGATCACGATCGCAACCGGCAACTCCGGTGGCGTGTACTTCGTGGTCGGCGGCGGGCTCGCGAAGCTGATCTCCGACAACTCGAAGCTGAAGGCGTCGTCCGCCGAGACCGGCGCGTCGGTGCAGAACATCCAACAGCTCGTCTCCGGCACGTACGACATCGCGTTCTCGCTGGCGGACACGGCTGCCGACGCGGTGAACGGCACCGGGGCGTTCAACGGCAAGAAGGAGAAGATCGCGGCGCTGTCGCGGATCTACCCGAACTACACGCAGGTGCTCGTGCGGGCCGACTCCGGGATCAACTCCGTGGCGGACATGAAGGGCAAGCGGATCTCGACGGGGTCGCCGAAGTCCGGCACCGAGGTGATCGCGGGTCGTCTGCTGAAGTCGGCGGGGTTGAACATCGATTCGGACGTGTCGGCTCAGCGGCTCGACCTGACCAAGACCGCGGACGGGATGAAGGACGGCAGCATCGACGGGCTGATCTGGTCGGGCGGGTTGCCGACGCCGCAGATCACCGACATCACCACGTCGTTGAAGGACCGCGTGAAGTTCATCGACATCACGCCGTTGCTGCCGGAGATGAAGAAGATCAGCCCGGTCTACGACAAGGCGCAGATCCCGGCGGCGACCTACGGGGTGGCCGAGGTGCCCACGATCGCGGTGCCGAACCTGCTGCTCGTTCGTGAGGACTTCGCGGCCAACAACGCGTGCGCCGTGACCAAGCTGATCTTCGACAAGAAGTCCGACCTGGAGAAGGTGCACCCGGCCGTGAAGGACATCTCGAAGGACAAGGCATCGGCTACCGACCCGGTCCCGCTGCACCCTGGAGCGAAGCAGGCGCTCGGCTGAACTACGCTCAGGCATCGTGCGCGTCCTGGTCATCGGGTCTGGAGCCCGTGAGCATGCCCTTGTCCTCGCGTTGTCGCGCGATCCGCAGCTGACGGCTTTGGCGTGCGCGCCGGGCAACGCAGGCATCGCGGGCCACGCCGAGCTCTACGACGTGGACGTCGCAGACGCTTCGGCGGTCGCCACTCTCGCGAAGGAGTGGAAGGCCGACCTCGTGGTCATCGGCCCCGAACAACCTCTGGTCGTCGGGGCCGCCGACGCGGTCCGAGCCCTGGGGATCCCCTGCTTCGGGCCTTCTCGGTCCGCGGCCCGGATCGAGGGGTCCAAGGCGTTCGCCAAGGACGTCATGAACGCGGCGGGGGTGCCGACGGCCCACAGCGAGGTCGTGGACAACCCGGCCCGTCTGGACGCCGCTCTGGGGCGCTTCGGTCCGACCTGGGTCGTGAAGGACGACGGCCTGGCCGCGGGCAAGGGCGTCGTGGTGACGTCCGACCTGGCCTTGGCCCGAGCGCACGCGATGACGTTGCTCGACGGCGGCCACCCGGTGCTGCTGGAGTCCTTCCTGGACGGACCCGAGGTGTCGCTGTTCTGCGTCACCGACGGTGTCTCGGTCGTTCCTCTGATCCCGGCGCAGGACTTCAAGCGCGTGGCGGACGGGGACCACGGCCCGAACACCGGTGGCATGGGTGCTTACGCGCCGCTGCCGTGGGCGCCGGAGGGTCTGGTATCTGAAATTGTTTCACGTTGTGTGCAGCCGGTGGTCGACGAGCTGCGCGCTCGCGAGACACCGTTCGTCGGGCTGCTGTACGCGGGTCTCGCTTTGACGTCCTCGGGCGTGCAGGTGATCGAGTTCAACTGCCGCTTCGGGGACCCGGAGACGCAGTCGGTGCTGGCGCTCTTGAAGTCGCCGATCTCCGCTTTGTTCCTGGCGGCGTCGACCGGTTCGCTGGCGTCGCTGCCCGCTTTGGAGTGGGAGAACGGCTACGCGGTGACCGTCGTCGTGGCCGCCGAGGGCTACCCGAACCGGCCGCGCACGGGCGACGTGATCACCGGCGCCGATGCCGAGGGCGTCCTGCACGCGGGCACGCGCCGCCGTGAAGACGGCGCCGTGGTTTCCGCCGGCGGCCGGGTGCTGTCGGTCGTCGGCACCGGCAAGTCGCTGTCGAAGGCTCGTGACCGCGCCTACAAGCGCATCGCGGACATCCACCTCACCGGCTCGCACCACCGCTCGGACATCGCTCTGAAGGCAGTCGACGGCACGATCACGGTGCCGTGAGCCTGCTCGGCTCGCTGCTGGGCGGTGCGGTCGGCGACGCTCTCGGCGCGCCGATCGAGTTCTCGTCGATCGACGTGATCCGGCGTCAGTACGGTCCTGCGGGTGTCGTCGATCTGCCTGTTCTGGAGATCACCGACGACACCCAGATGACCCTGTTCACGTTGGAAGGCCTCTTGCTGGCCCGCCAGCACGGCGTGGACCCTGGTCTGGCTGTGCGCGCGGCCTATGGCCGTTGGCTGCACACGCAGGGCGGGCCTTCGGTGGCTTCCGACGGCTGGCTGATGGCGGACCAGCGTTTGCATTCAAGGCGGGCGCCGGGCCACACCTGCATTTCCGCCTTGAAGCACAACGAGAAGAACAACTCCAAGGGCTGCGGCGGCGTGATGCGCGCCGCCCCCGTCGCCGTGTGGTCCTCGGACGTGCGCGAGGTCTTTTCTCTGGCGGCGGAAACGGCGCGCCTGACACACCACCACCCGAGCGGCTACCTGTCCGCGGGCGTGCTGGCAGTGATCGTGCAGGAATTGTTGCGTGGTGCGGACCTGCTGTCGGCCGTGGCTGTGTCACGCGCCGAGCTGGTCCGCTGGGAGGGCCACGAGGAGCAGACCACGTTGCTGGACAAGGTGGTTTCGCTCGGCCCGCTGACGCCCGAGGAGATCGAGTCGTCTTTGGGTGGCGGCTGGGTGGGCGAAGAAGCCCTGGCCATCGGCCTGCACGCCGCCCTGGTGGCTCCAGATTTTCCTACTGCACTTCGTCTTGCTGTGAATCATTCAGGCGACTCGGACTCCACCGGCTCGATCTGCGGCAACATCCTGGGCGCCCGCGACGGCGTGTCCGTGATTCCTTCGCCGTGGCTTTCCGTGCTGGAACTGCGAGACGTGATCGAACGCCTGGCCCTCAGCTGGTGACCGGAATCCACAGCTCGGCCTTCGCCCTGTCCCCGTCGATCTGCGTCCGCAACATCGACGGCCCCTCGACGCTCTGGTAGCTGTTCGACGGGAACCACTGCGCGTACACGTCCCGCCACATGTACTGAATCGTCTCGGGATAGGGCCCTTCCGACGTGAACACGGCCCACGTGTTCTCGGGAACTTGGACGGTCTCCATGTCTTCCGGCGCGTCCTTCGTGGTCACCACTCCCTGGAAGTAGTCGAGCTGATCCCCCTCCTCGACCCCTTCCAGGTTGTAGGTCAAGGCGAGCATCCCTCCCGGCTCGCCGTCGCTGAGCTGTTTGATGCGCTCCAGCGTCGGCATGCCAATGC